>CAZCCX010000230.1:0-3680 GCA_964497115.1 uncultured Desulfobacteraceae bacterium | reverse complement strand
CAGAGGCGTTGGAAATCCTTTTTCAAGAGGAATCCCAGCGTCTTATTGACATAGATAATGTGATCGAAGAGGCCGTCCGCATGACAGAGCAAAACGGCATCATATTTCTTGATGAGTTGGATAAGATTGCCGGCACCGAATCCGGACATGGTCCGGATGTGTCTCGAGAGGGTGTGCAAAGAGATCTTCTCCCCATTGTGGAGGGCTCCACGGTCACAACCAAGTACGGCATGGTGAAGACAGATCATATCCTTTTTATTGCAGCGGGGGCCTTTAATGCCAGCAAGCCTTCGGACCTTTTGCCGGAGCTCCAAGGAAGATTTCCCATCAGGGTGGAACTCGATTCTCTGACTCGAGAGGACTTTCTTCGTATCTTAACAGAACCCAAGAATGCCCTGATCACACAATACAAGGCGCTCCTTGAAACAGAGGATATAGATCTACAATTTGAGGAATCAGCTATCGAAGAGATTGCTTCCATGGCCAGCAAGGTCAATGAGCGCATGGAAAATATCGGTGCACGCCGTCTGCACACGGTGATGGAGAAACTCTTGGATGAGATATCCTTTGACGCCCCGGATATGGCGGCAGAAAAAGTGACTATTGACAAGAAGTATGTAGTGAAAAAGTTGACAGATATTCTTGAAGATGAAAATCTGAGCAGATATATCCTTTAGAGGTTAGAGGGTTGTAGCGCGGAACACATCGACGAAGTCCGAATTGTTTGGACTTTGAGGTTTATCTCGACAATGAAATGTTCCTGGGTTCAGAGGTTCAAAGGTTACTGAAAGAACCAACCCCGGAACGCTGAACGTTGAACCTGAATTGCGAGGACAGGCTAAGTCTCACGAGGTATGATGCGCAGAGGTTACTAAGAAACCATGACTAATGACAATACAGACATAGCAGAGGTGTTGATCGAGGCCCTACCCTATATCCGGCGGTTCAAAAACGCCACGGTCGTTGTCAAATACGGGGGGCATGCCATGGTGGATAAAGGCCTGAAGAAGAACTTTGCTCTGGATATCATCCTCATGAAATATGTGGGCCTCAATCCCATCGTGGTACATGGCGGAGGCCCCCAGATAGGGAAATTCTTGGAAACCCTCTCCATCAAGTCTCAATTTGTGGACGGCATGCGGGTGACCGATAAACAGACCATGGACGTGGTGGAAATGGTCCTGGCAGGAAAGGTCAACAAAGAAATTGTGGCCTTGATCAACCAGAATGGAGGGCAAGCCGTCGGCCTTTCAGGCAAAGACGGGCAACTGATCACGGCTAAGAAGATGAAATATCTCAAGGAGATGGGGGACAACAAACCACCGGAGATTATCGACATGGGGATGGTGGGTGAGATTACTTCTGTGAACAATCGGATTCTCCTCAATCTTCTGGAAAGCCAGTTCATCCCGGTCATCGCCCCGGTGGGTGCGGGGTCAGAAGGGGAGACTTACAATATTAATGCCGACCTGGTGGCAGGACATATAGCCGCCTCTCTGAAGGCCAGAAAACTCATCCTCCTTACGGATACTGAAGGCGTTTTTGACAAAGAGGGGAAGCTGACATCCACTCTCAAAAGGGAAGAAATTCCAGAACGCATTGCCGATGGAACGATCGAAGGAGGCATGATTCCCAAAGTCAAATGTTGCCTGGAGGCGCTGATTGGCGGTGTCGGAAAGGCCCATATTCTTGACGGCCGTAAGGATCATTCCATCCTGTTGGAGATCTTCACGAAGGTCGGCATAGGCACTGAGATCATATCTTAGAGGGGTCAATTTACGGTTCTAAGAACCTTCAAGTTTCGGCTATGGGGGTCTCTTTTCAAGTTCAAACCCACAAGACTCCTCTGCCCTTACCGCCCCCATCTTCGGGACGAAAGGGTCTCCGGACAGGCACATACGAGGTCCGTCGCTTTAAAAAACTTGTTCTGTGGGGCTGCTGTCATATATGCAAAAATGAGGTGCCGTTCCACCACCTCCAGACAAATGGTTTGAGCTTGAAAAGAGACTCCAAGACCCCTGAGTCTTAGCACCGTTTTTGGACAAGAGTGATAGAAGGTAGATTTTCATTACCCAAGTTTTGTCGTTAGTGTGAATTCTTGAGAGTAAGGATATGGATGATAAAAGGAATGATATAAAGAAGTTGGCAGACAAATACATGTTTCAGACGTATGCGAGGATTCCTCTGACCCTTCTTCGGGGAGAAGGATGTCGCCTCTGGGACGACCAAGGCAAAGAGTACCTCGATTTTGTCAGCGGCATCGCCGTTTGTGCCCTGGGGCATAGCTCCCCGGTCGTCAGTGAGGCCCTTGAGAGACAGTCCCAAACCCTGGTGCATGTCTCAAACCTGTACTACACTGAACCGCAAACCGAGCTGGCTAAGCTCCTGGTGGAAAATTCGTTCGCCGACCGCGTGTTCTTCTGCAACAGCGGTGCTGAAGCCAATGAGGCGGCCATAAAACTGGTTCGCCGCTTTTCAAAGGAGAAGTACGGTTCCGGTAGACATGTCATCATGAGTATGAAGGATTCATTTCACGGCCGAACCATGGCGGCCTTATCGGCCACAGGGCAGGAAAAGATTCAGAAGGGCTATGATCCCTTGGTGCACGGTTTCAAGTTCGTCCCCTTTAGCGATCTATCGAGCCTGGAGAAATCCATAGATGACACCGTGTGTGCGGTGATGTTGGAACCGATTCAGGGAGAAGGGGGTATTGTCTGCCCGAGTCCCGATTACCTGAAGGGCGTAAAGGAGATGTGTGACGCGCGAGACCTCGTTCTCATCTTTGATGAGGTCCAGGTGGGGATGGGACGGACCGGCAAATTGTTTGCCTATGAGCATTACGGGGTCACACCCCACGTCATGACCTTGGCTAAGGCCTTGGGAAACGGCCTTCCCATTGGCGCCATGCTCTCCACCGAGGAATTAAGCAGCGCATTCGGCCCTGGAAGTCATGCCTCCACTTTTGGAGGAACGCCCCTCGTAACAGCCGTGGCAAAGGCCGTCCTCAAGAGTCTCCTGGAAGATGGATGGATCGATAACTGCCGGCAGATGGGCGCATACTTCAGGGAGAGACTGGAGGCCCTGGGTAAGAAGCACTCCATGATCAAAGGGGTCAGGGGAATTGGTCTCATTCTTGGGATTGAGCTTGATCGGCCTGGAACCCCGATCATGGACGCCTGCAGGGAAAAGGGTTTTCTCATCAACTGCATTCAGGAGAATATCCTTCGGTTTGTCCCTCCCCTCATTGTCGGCAAAAAAGAAATCGATCTCATGGTTGCGGCGCTGGATGCGACTTTGAGTGAAATGAAAGGAAGTTTGGAATGATGAAAATAATGCTCGCTTATTCCGGAGGTTTAGATACCTCCGTCATTCTCTCATGGCTGATGGACACATATGAGTGCCCCGTTATTGCCTACGCCGCTGATTTGGGGCAGGGGGATGACATGGATGAAGTCAAAGAAAAGGCGATTAGGACAGGCGCGGAAGAGGCCATTGTTGAGGACCTCAAAGAGCCCTTTGTGCAGGATTTTGTATGGCCTGCCCTGAGGGCCAACGCGGTTTATGAATCTGGATATCTCCTTGGGACTTCTCTGGCAAGACCTCTTATCGCCATGAGACAAGTGGATGCGGCAAGAAGACTGGGTGCGGATGCGGTTAGTCACGGTGCCACGGGAAAAGGG
>CAZCCX010000229.1:655-3696 GCA_964497115.1 uncultured Desulfobacteraceae bacterium | reverse complement strand
ACAACGGCCACTTTTTCTTCCTTTGCCTCACCTTTTTCAACCTTGACGGTGAAGCCTTTTTTCTTGGCCATATCGACAGCAAATCGCTTGATCTTTGGAATGCTCAATGCCTCATCGGTTTGTCCCCTGACACAGGCCTCCGTACACGGATGTGCACAGACCCGGCCACAGACTCCCGGGAGGGGGTTTGTCTGATAGATGAGCGAGAGGGCCTCCTCGTACCGCCCCTCTCCCACAAGGGAGAGGTAGCCGGGCACATCTTGGCCGATGGGACAGGCATTGATGCATTTGGCTTTGAAAAGGTCTGAGCAGACTCCTGCCTCGCATCGCTTGTGGAGGATGTGGTCTTCGTATTCATTGCGAAAATATTTCAGTGTAGACAGCACCGGGTTGGGGGCGCTCCCACCTAAAGCACAAAGTGAGGCATTCTTGGTTGACTCGGCCAGCTCCTCCAAAAGCTCGATGTCCCCCTCTTTTCCCCTTCCTTCACTGATATTGGTCAGGATCTTAAGCATCTGCCGGATGCCTTCACGGCACGCAGAGCATTTTCCACACGACTCCCCGGACAGGAAATTAAGAAAGTACTTGGCCATATCAATCATGCAGGTGTCTTCATCCATCACGATCATGCCGCCTGACCCCATGATGGCGCCGAGTTTGGGCAGTTCGTCAAAGTCGACTTGTGTGTCCAGGTATTCTTGGGGTATACATCCTCCTGACGGCCCGCCCGTCTGCACGGCCTTGAACTTCTTGCCGCCGGGGACACCGCCGCCCACCTCATAGACAATATCTCTCAGGGTAATGCCCATGGGGACTTCCACGAGGCCGGTGTTGTTGACCTTACCCACCAATGAAAAGATCTTGGTGCCTTTGCTTTCCTCAGTGCCGATAGCGCTAAAAAACTCAGCCCCCTTGTTTACGATCAAGGGGATATTGGCCCACGTCTCCACGTTATTGATGTTTGTGGGCTTGCCGTTAAGCCCTTTCACGGCCGGGTATGGCGGCCTCGGTCTTGGTTCGCCCGGCTTGCCCTCCAGAGATGCCAGAAGAGAGGTTTCCTCCCCACAAACAAAAGCGCCAGCTCCCATATGCACTTTAACCGTGAAATCAAAGCCTGAGCCAAGGATATCTTTCCCAAGAAAACCATACGCGTCAGCCTGCTTGATCGCGAGGGTCACATTCTTCACCGCTAGGGGGTATTCTTGTCGAACATAAAAGTAGCCCTCTTTAGCGCCGATGGCATAGGCGCCGATGATCAGCCCCTCAAGGACGGAAAAGGGATTCCCCTCGAGGATACTCCGGTCCATATAAGCGCCGGGGTCTCCCTCATCGGCGTTGACGATCACATACTTTGTCTTTTCAGGACTCTTGCGGGCAAATTCCCATTTGATCCCAGCTGGAAAACCGGCACCGCCCCTTCCCCTTATCTTGGAATTTTTTACCAGCTCCACGATTTGCTCCGAGGAGTGTTGAAAAAGGGCCTTTTGCAGGGCGGAAAAGCCACCCACGGCGAGATAATCATCAATGCTTTTGGGGTCGATGCTGCCGTTTAGGCCGAAGACAAGGCGCTTTTGGTTTTTGTAAAAGGGGATATCGGACTCATGGACGATTTTTTCATGGGTGTTGGGGTCGGTGTAGAGCAGATGCTCGATGACCTTCTTTTTCTTGATGGTCTGAGAGATAATTTCAGGGACATCCTCGGGCGTAATTTGAAAATAACCTATCTGCTCAGGGCGGATGACGATGATGGGCCCCTTTTCACAAAACCCATGGCAACCGGTCCTTCTAATGTCCACCTCATCGCTCAGGCCCTGTTTCTTGATCTCCTCTTCAAGACTCACAGCGACTTTTCCGCTCCCTGAAGCATGGCAGGCGGATCCGGAACAGAGTGTGATACAAGGTTTATTCGGGTCCCTT
Organism: uncultured Desulfobacteraceae bacterium; assembly: GCA_964497115.1. Classification (GTDB taxonomy): domain Bacteria; phylum Desulfobacterota; class DSM-4660; order Desulfatiglandales; family HGW-15; genus JAFGFY01. Next base: position 1,779 of record CAZCCX010000229.1, on the reverse strand, counting down.
TTTGATATGATGTCCTTTCTGAATTCTTCCAATTCAGCAGGCGAATTTATCTTTGGCATAATCTTTCCTTACTCGTAGTTTTTCAATACATCTTCCGCCTTGGCCGGTTCCATTTTGCCGTGATAATCTTCATCCACGACCATCACCGGCCCCAAGGCACAGCAGCCGACACAGCTGACCGTGTCCAGGCTGAACCGTAACTCCTCGTCTGTCAGGCCGGGCTGGAGTCCGGTCAGGTCTTGAACCGATTTGAGAATACGTGACCCACCCCGAACATGACAGGCCGTGCCCGTGCAGACGTGAATTTCATGACGTCCTTTGGGAACAACACTGAAGGCTTTGTAAAAGGTAATGATATGCTGTATCCGATTCAAAGGGACTTTCAATTTTTTGCTGACCTTTCTTATTACTTCCTTGGGAAGCCAGCGATTCTCTTTCTGAATCTCCAGTAATACTTGAATGAGTGAACTGGGTTCGCTCGGATATTTATCTAGAATCTTATCAATCTTATTATTATCCATAGCTCTGTCCTATTCTTCCTTCTTCTTTAGACAGGGAAAAAGCGCATCTGGCTTTCATCGAATTCGATGAGTCCTTGTCTTGCCGAACTGTTCAGGTAAACCGACACTTCAGACGGGTCTGCGCCCAAAATCTCAGAGATTTCTCCGGTTGAATGGGGTTTTTCTCGCAAAAGGGACATAATCTGACTTATCTCCAGTTTATCCATAATCAATTCCTTGATTAACCTCTCCACCTCGTCACTGTTGAAAAATTTGTTATATTCTTCTTCTGTCTTAAAACGGACTCTCAGCCTCTCTCTTTCCACCAGCCTGATGTAGGGCAGTAGGTCCTGAATCGCTTGAAGTTTGACCTTTAGTTCCTTTGGGTCTATCCCTTCGCCCCGGCCCAGAGGGCCTAATTCCTGCAGCTTCTTGGAAAAGGCATTCATCGCTTCGGCGAAACGGATTCCTTCGGAGGCGGATATCCATTCAATCCTCACCCTTTCGGGGTTCATGCCTATCCGTTTAAGCAGTTTTTTACATATATGCACCATGCTTAAGGCAAGATAATTTCCTTCCGTGAGATAATGGCACTCGCCAAGCAGGCACCCGCCGACAAATACC
>CAZCCX010000229.1:0-645 GCA_964497115.1 uncultured Desulfobacteraceae bacterium | reverse complement strand
GAAAGGGCGCGGAGTATAAATGACATATCGACTCTGCCCGAGCACATAACGCGAATAATCTTGATATTGGGCGGATATTGTAGTCTGGAAACTCCAGCTAAGTCAGCAGCGGAGTATACTCACCAATTGCACAAAAAACCTAAGATATTTGGTTTAAACTCAAGTCCTGTAGCCATCTTTATCTTACTCCTCAATCATTACTTGCTTTTTTCATCAATGGAAGTTCTTCAAGGGCCGGAGCCGCCGCGTCAATTTGGCAAAAGATCTCTTTATCGGTAAAGTGCTTTAGGACAATGGCCCCTGCCGGACACACTGAATTACAGAGGCCGTCTCCTTTACAGAGGATAGGATTAACCTTGGCCTTTTTGCCTTGCGGGGTATCATAAAACTCTACAGCGCCATAGTTACAAACTGAAATACATGCCCCACACGATTCACACGCACTCTCATTGACTTCGCAAATGGCACCGGAGGCGACCACTGCATCCTTCGAGAGAATCGTTGCAGCCCGGCCGGCAGCGCCATAGGCCTGGCTAATGGTTTCCGTAATATGCTTGGGATAGTGAGCTGTCCCGCAAAGGAAAACACCATCTGCGGCAAAGTCAACAGGTCTTAATTTTACATGGGCTTCCTGGAAGAAACCAT
>CAZCCX010000228.1:0-3711 GCA_964497115.1 uncultured Desulfobacteraceae bacterium | reverse complement strand
AGGCCTCCCGACAGTCACCACGAAAAGACCTCATCACCATTCTCTTCGTGTGCGGGAATACCTCTTGATAATTCGTACTCATTAACCGGATGAACCTCTTAAAAGGGACTTCCCTATTTAAGTAAATGATCCTACTGTTTAGGCTAAAACAGCCAATAAGTCAAGTGATTTGTACAAGTTAGAAGAAGACCCCCTGGTTTTTTCCCTGGAGGGCACTCAAGAGCCCGCTAAGTCCCTATATATTGAAAACCCAGGGTCCCCCTGAAAGACAGGCATGACTTCCGGAGCTTGGGTTCATTATACTGCAGATCCCTGACAGGGCGAATCCGGCACTGATCTCCGCCTCTGATGAAGCGCCCAAAAAAACGTTTCTAGCTGCGGGATTTCATTTTGCGTGGAAAGACGTACGGAAATTTATGATCAGGTTTCTTGCTTGGCAGGCTTCCTTGTGGGTTCATTCAACATGCACATTGGCTTCCAAGGCCATTCCTATCTTATTCTTGAGTTCACTCAGATCAAAAGATTTGATCACATAGAAATCTGCGGCAATAGACTTCATATCCTCCTTAAAGGTATCATAGGCGGTGCACAATACAACGGGTAAGTCATAAAATTTGTTGCGGATATCCTGCAGGAGATCGAGCCCGTTATAGTCCACCATTTTGATATCCAGTACCACCAGATCGGGCTTTTCCTCTTCTATCCTTTCAAGCAACTGATACCCGCTGTCCGCGGTGATTACCTCATATCCCGCTTCAGATAGCTCCTCGGAATAGAGAAAGCGAATATGTTCTTCATCATCGACTATCAAGATCTTTGCCACGCGGGTCACCCCCGATTAGGTGTTTTTCTCAAATTACCACATATTTTTTTGAGGCGCAAATAATTATTGACAGCCGAGCAAAAAGTCCGTTTGGGACTTCTTGCTCGGCGGGAGAGGGCTTCCCCGCCTCGGGTGTGGCGCTCCCTCGCCTGCCTTTTCAAATGAATTGAAAGTCCCCTACCGTTCTCCTAAATCCCTTCCCCAGACGGGCTCAGAGAGCTGAACGGAGATTTGGGAGGGACCATCGCGGGGCTCCTTAGGTGTAGACGTAGAATCCTCTACCGGTCTTCCTTCCCAGCCAGCCGGCATCTACATATTTTCTCAGCAAGGGGCAAGGTCGGTATTTGTCATCTCCCAGACCGGATTGAAGCACTTCCAAAATGGCCAGCACCGTATCCAGTCCAACCAAATCTCCAAGGGCTAAGGGGCCCATGGGGTGGTACATTCCCAGATTCATGATTTGATCAATAACTACCGGAGTCCCCACCCCTTCAAAAACTCAGTAAATAGCCACGTAGATCATTTGCATGAGGATCCGATTGGCGACAAAGCCAGGGAAATCGTTGGCCGGAACCGGAATCTTGCCCAACTTCTCAGCCAAGTCTTTGGTCGCCTGGAAGGTTTCATCCGTGGTGCCCAGGCCCCTTATTATCTCAACCAGTTTCATGACAGGCACGGGATTCATAAAATGCATCCCAATGACCTTCCCAGGTCTTTTAGTGATACCTGCTATCTTGGTAATGGATATGGAAGAGGTATTGGAAGCGAGGATGACATCCTCTTTACAGCAATTGTCCAGGTCCCTGAAGATCTGCAATTTCAGCTCTTCATTCTCTACAGCGGCCTCCACCACGAAATCCGCCTTAACCATATCATCGATTGAAGTGGTCCCTTCTATTCTGTCCAAAGTGGCCTTCCGGTCTTCCTGGGTGATCTTTTCCTTTGTGACCATGCGGCCCAGATTCTTCTCAATGGTTGAAAACCCTTTTTCCAGGAATTCCTCCTTGATGTCGGTCATTACCACCGATAGGCCACTGGCAGAGGCCACCTGTGCGATCCCTGCGCCCATTTGTCCTGCGCCGATGACGCCTAATGTCTCTATTCCCATCTTCTAAACACTCCTTTCTTCGTCTTCTTTCGTCGTTTCTTGTATCAGGCAAAGACCCCTGAAAATGCACAGCGAGCGCTAACCCCGCAGCTTGCTGCGGGATTAGTGAGCGAATTACAATAAAAACTTCCTTACATTTGGGAGATTGTCCGGACTTCGTCCGGACTCCCCACCCTTTGGGCGGGTCCCCGGTTTCCCTGCAGCTTGCTGCAGGGATCTTCAATAGTCTATATCCCCTTGAAGGGCCGAAGGCAACAGTTTCCTCCAGGAACTGCTCCTCATTCAACCTTTTCCATCCTCTAGCAGGTCAAGTGAAAGCAGGCCCCCACAGGCTTTTCGAGTGACAAGTTGTTGTAGCGCTCCACGGCTTCAATACTGGGCAGGGGAATGAAGCGTATGCCTTTTTGGCCAAGCCATTTTTCAAGGTCCTTTTCCGGTTTCATGAGCCCGCTGGCGCCCGTACCAGCGATAATGATCTCTGGACCGGCCTGGATGAGCGCTGAGATGTCGTCTGTTGAGAGGTCATGACCCCTTTTTCGATACCAGGCATCCTCCACACGCCCGTCAGGATAGATCAGAAGATCCGACGTGTATTGCTTTCCATTAATGATCATCCATCCAAAGGAGTAGGCCTCAATCTTCACGAAGATCTCCTGGCAGGGCTATAGGGATTCCTCAGTTTATCTTACGGCTAGTGTCGTGTCCCAGAAATAACTTCCATTATCCTGAGCAGATTCTATGCCCCCCTTTGAATCTGCAGTAGGTACTTTTTTATTCAAGTTACTTCTGGGACACGACACTAGCAGCTACCCCTCTCATAAGGGCAGGGTAAAAGAAGAGACTCTATCCGAGCTTTCCATACCTGTCTAAGTATAAGTCAGAGGTTCCCAGGGTGTCAACCATCGGGGTAGACACCCTATTTCGGAAGGGGGCATGACCGCCTCAAGCCTTGGTTTAGCGGGCCGTCTCGCGCTCCACGGCAGACCAATCTTAAGCTTGCACACTACGCCAGAGGGGAGCTAAAGAATATGGCGCTTTGTGCGGTGAGATTCTGAGGGTGTGGATTTGAAATAGACTTTCCCTTATTAGATAACTGGTTTATCCTGTGAATTCCCAGACAACCTTACCGTCTTGACGGAGACTCCATGTTTGATTATGGTATATCAACTATATAACCGATCCTTACAATAGGAGGCGAGTAATATGGAATCTAGCACATGGAAGACTGTGGTTGTATTGATTGTGGGCCTATTCGGTCTCTGCTTTCACCAGCAAGCCGTGGCGCAAGACCTCATTATCGTAGGAACCGGATCAACCATGGGTGCTTCTCAAGACTGGTTATCCTTTTTACAGACTCAGGAAGTTCCATGTGTCGTTGTGAATCCAGCGGAGTTCGGAGAACATAACAAAGGGGATTTTATCGTTGTCATAGGCTCTATGGACGAATCAGAGGATATTAAGGCGATTCTAAAAGAGGTCCTGACCGCTGAAGAGATGGAATGGATCAGCCAGGCGGGCAACGGCAATATGTATGTCAAAACCGATGTATGGACGCCGGGACAAGAGATTATAGTCATCGCCGGATCACATCAGATCATCACCGAACAGGCGAGAAAGGCAACGAAAGAAGACTGGTTTGAACTGTTTACGGACTGGTTTGATATTGAGACAACAGACCTGCTTCGTGCCTACTAAACTCTCTAACCCAGTGGCAACTGACAAAACGGCTTGGAATTGAGAAGATTTGTCTCATCTATGTTCCTGGCGATACCGAAGGGCT
>CAZCCX010000227.1:0-3740 GCA_964497115.1 uncultured Desulfobacteraceae bacterium | reverse complement strand
GAGGCATGGAACAGCGATTCTCTTCCTATCTATGAGCCGGGCCTCCATGAACTGGTCAAAGAAGTGCGAAACAAGAACCTCTTTTTTTCAACAGAGATCGACAAAGGGATCAAGGAGTCGAATATCATATTCGTCTCTGTCAATACCCCCACAAAGACCTATGGACAAGGAGCGGGAAAGGCTGCGGACCTTCAGTACTGGGAAAAGACGGCCAGGCAGATCCTTTTGAATTCGGATAGGGATAAGACTATTATTGAGAAGTCTACTCTTCCGGTTAGGACTGCGGCTGCCATGGAAAGGATTCTAAAAGACGGCAACCAAGAAGTCCATTTCGAGGTCCTCTCCAATCCTGAATTTCTTGCAGAGGGGACCGCCATGATGGATCTCGAGAAACCGGATCGTGTGCTTATCGGCTCAAAGGAGACAGAGGAAGGGATCCGGGCTCGAAAGGAGGTTGTGGATATCTATGCCAATTGGGTGCCTCGTGAAAGGATCATTGAGTCCAATGTGTGGAGTTCAGAGCTTTCCAAGCTGACTGCAAATGCCTTCCTTGCCCAGAGAATATCCTCTATCAATTCCATCTCCGCCCTTTGTGAGAAGACCGAAGCGGATATTGAAGAAGTGGCCTATGCCATCGGTACAGACTCCAGAATTGGTCCCCATTTCTTGAAGGCGAGCGTGGGTTTTGGCGGATCTTGCTTTAAGAAGGACATACTCAACCTGGTTTATATCTGCCAGAGTTATGGTCTCAACGAAGTGGCTGACTACTGGGAATCTGTGGTAAAGATTAACGAATGGCAGGAGAAGCGATTTATTCTCAATATTCTGAGCCATATGTTTAACACGGTGGCCGGGAAAAGAATCGCATTATTCGGATTCGCGTTCAAGGCAAACACCGGGGATACGCGGGAATCGCCTGCCATCTATGTAACCAGAGGATTGGTTGAAGAGCAGGCTGATGTGGTTGTGACAGACCCAAAGGCCCTGGGTAATGCGAAGATTGACCTTAAGGACATCATCAATGATGTGACCTTTGAGAGTGATCCTTATAAGGCGGCTGAAGAAGCCCACGCCATTGCCATCCTGACTGAATGGGACCTTTATAGGGACTTGGACTATGGTCGCATCCTGGAATCCATGGTGAGGCCTGCCTTTATTTTCGATGGCCGGAATATCCTGGATCACGAGAAGCTTTTCAAAATAGGTTTCAACGTGTTTGCTGTAGGCAAGGCACCTCTTAAGCATTTCTGATTAATCTCTTGACTCCAGTGGTGTTTCCCAAATGAATGAGTGGACATCTATTTCACCGCCCGCTTCGCTAAAGACACGAAGTACGCAGAGGTCTTCTTGTTTTTGACTTGCAGGGAGACGACTGCAAGCCAAAATTCAACGGCCTGCGGCAGCCGGGCATTTGGCAAGTTTTTCTAGAATAGTTGAGTTGTTGGAAGTTTATGAAGATGGCAGGGGTCCTTTTTTGGGCTCCTGCCTTTTTTTTGTTCAATTTAATAGTACTTGACGATACAAGGCTATCCCTATATAGAATGAAAAAAGGGAACGACCCGGCAAATGACTAAAGGTGAAAGGTTTTGGAAGATGGATCATAGACAAAAGAGGATTTTAGTTACCGGCGGCGCTGGTTTTTTGGGTTCCCATCTTTGTGATCGTCTTGTCACAGAAGGGCATGAGGTAATATGCCTGGACAATTTCTTTAGCGGCAGTAAGAAAAATGTCGGGCATCTGCTTGGTAAACCCAATTTTGAATTGATGCGCCATGATTTGGTGCAGCCGGTTTTCCTCGAGGTGGATGAGATATACAATCTGGCCTGCCCTGCATCGCCCATCCATTACCAGCATAACCCTGTCAAGACCGTCAAGACCAGTGTGATGGGGGCGATAAACATGCTCGGTCTCGCAAAAAGGGTCAAGGCCAAGATTCTACAGGCCTCCACCAGTGAGATCTACGGGGACCCCAAGGTTCATCCTCAAAAGGAGGATTATTGGGGGAACGTGAATACCATAGGACCTCGGTCCTGCTATGATGAGGGCAAGCGTTGTGCGGAAACCCTGTTCTTTGACTACCACCGGCAAAACAATGTCAATATCAGGGTGGTCCGGATCTTTAATACCTATGGGCCGAGGATGCACCCTAATGACGGTCGCGTGATCAGCAACTTTGTTGTGCAGGCGTTGACAAGCCAGGATATTACCGTTTTTGGTGACGGGAGTCAGACCCGATCTTTCTGTTATGTCGATGATTTGATTGAGGGCCTTATCCGAATGATGAACGGGCCGGATGACTTTGTGGGGCCCGTAAACTTAGGAAATCCCGGGGAGTTTAGCGTGTTGACACTTGCAAAACTGATCATCAAGTTGACTGACAGCCAATCCAAGATTGTCTTCAAATCTCTTCCCAAGGATGATCCGCTTCAGCGCCAGCCCAATATTGCCCTGGCCAAACAACAGCTGGATTGGGAGCCGACAGTCGATCTGCAAGAAGGATTGATGGAAACGATTGAATACTTCAGGAAGACTCTCTGACCTATCGTCATCTCCCCCGTGGAATGACCTAAGAGGCAGCAAGGTTTTTGTCAACCTGCTGCCTTTTGTTTTCTCTCGGGTAGAGGTGTTGAAGAGAATGCACGCTTCATTATCATAACAGGAGCCAAACCAAAAACATCTCTAAGATTAGAGGAAGGGAACGCTTGACAATTAATGGGTAGGTCGTTTATCCATGAACTAGGTGTCACACTTTTGCTCCGCCGCCTTTTCCACTTTTGTACCGCCCTTTCCAATCGAATTTGCGGTTTTGTGTAACTTATGGGGAAAAGGAGGTCAACATGGAGACTCTTCTTCAATGAGAAGTGGAAGGGAATCAATTATGGCACATCTTGGCCTTGTCCCCAATGGGGCAGGGTCTACAAAGGAGTGGATTAAGGGGAAGGACGGTTGTTATGCCGATAGATGGTTTAAAGCCTATAGATCTGGGGGACAAGCCAATCTTTGACCAATACTTGGGCCATGATCCTCCCCAAACCTCTGAATTGAACTTCACCAATCTTTTTATATGGCGCCACTATTACCATCCTGTATGGAAGCTCTGGGAGGAGTGCCTTCTGATCCTCTTTCAACCTAAAAGCGGCCCGGCCTTCGGCCTTCCACCGGTCGGTGCGGGAGACAGGGCAAAGGCCCTGTATTATCTTTGCCAAGAATTAACAGGCATGGGCCAGGAAGCCCGAGTTTGCCGGGTTGGGGAGGATTTTGTCAACTCCTTTGTGGATTCCGATCGATATAAAATCATAGTGGATCGTGACAACAGCGACTATGTTTACCTGACCGAGGACCTTGCTACGCTGCCGGGGCGAAAATATCACACAAAGAAAAACCACCTGAATCGTTTCCTGAAGCATACACCGTATGAGTATCGCCCCCTGGATGAGGAGTTGGTTGAGTGTTTCCTCGATATGCAGGAGACTTGGTGTCAAATGAAGGCATGTGTAGAGAAACCGGAGCTGCTTGCAGAAGATTATGCCGTTCATGAAGCACTGACCCACTTTGATGACCTGGATTACCAGGGAGGGGCCATTGTCATCGACTCCAAGGTGGAGGCCTTTTCTCTAGGAGAAGCCTTGAATGAGAGTACGGCCGTGATCCATATTGAAAAGGCCAATCCGGAGATCCCCGGCCTCTATACGGCCATCAATCAACTCTTTTGCCAACATACCTGGTCAAAGACAGTGTAC
>CAZCCX010000226.1:0-3740 GCA_964497115.1 uncultured Desulfobacteraceae bacterium | reverse complement strand
TGTTCAACTGAGGTGTAACCTCATATCATTGCGTACTCATTAACCGGATGAACCAGCAATTTCTGAAAACCTACCGGTCAGGGGCAAATGCCGCCCGTAAACAGATCTTTATCAGGCGTAGAACCTGAATTCGAGTTCTACAATGAGACGATCATTGTTGCCGGTTTGCCGCTATTGAAATTCACTACGTTTCCTTGACATATGCTCTTTATTATTATAGAATTCTTGTCGCCTCTTAGAGAGGCGTTTTTTATTTCCGTTTGTTGAAAGGGACTCCTTGAGTGGATCTTGATATAATTTCAAAACTGCAGTTACCCAAAATAGATCTCCCCCAAATAGAATGGCCCCGATTTGATATTTCCAGCTTTCGATCCTCTACAGTGCCCAGACTAAAGATTGGTGATTCTGTCGCAAGACTCCCCATTATTCAGGGTGGAATGGGGGTTGGAATCTCCCTTTCAGGATTGGCCTCTGCCGTGGCAAATGAAGGCGGCATCGGTGTCATTGCCGCTAATTCCATAGGAATCATTGATCCGGATGAAGGGACCAGCCCTAAAGATGCCAATGTGATTGCCTTGAGAAGAGAGATCAGAAAGGCAAGAAACAAGACCTCGGGCATCATTGGCGTCAATATTATGGTGGCCGTGAATGATTTTAATGAACTCCTTAGGGTAGTCATCGAAGAAAAAGCCGACATGGTCTTCCTCGGAGCAGGCCTCCCGATTAAGGGAATTCCTATTGAAGATCTCAGATCGGCCGGGGTCAAGATCGTTCCCATTGTAAGCTCAGCCAGGGCCGCCAGGCTGATTTTCAAGTCATGGGTGAAAAGATATCAAGATATTCCTGATGGTGTTGTTGTGGAAGGGCCCAAAGCCGGTGGACATTTGGGGTTCAAAGAGACGCAAATCGATGACCCTGATTTTGCGCTTGAACGTGTTCTACCTAAAGTTGTGGCTGAATTGAAGACTTATGAGAAGGAATTTGGAAGAACCATCCCTGTCATTGCTGCGGGCGGAATATATACGGGTGCTGATATCTATGACTTCTTCAAACTTGGAGCGAGGGGTGTCCAGATGGGCACACGATTTGTAGGAACCCATGAATGTGACGCCCATATCAAATTCAAGGAAGCCTATATTGCCTGCAAGGAGGATGATATAGAGATTATTAAAAGCCCTGTCGGCATGCCGGGCCGGGCTATTGTAAATCAATTCTTAGATGACGTACCATCCGAAGAAAAGGCCGGACTTAAATGTAAATGGAAATGCCTCAAGAGCTGTGACATCAAGACAGCCCCTTATTGTCTTTCACTGGCGCTTGATAACGCCAGAAAAGGAATCCTGGAAAAAGGTTTTGCCTTTGCCGGAAGCAACGCCTATAGGGTGAACGAAATAATTTCCGTAAAGGAATTGATGCTGGAGTTGAAGAAGGAATATCAATGCTCTGAAGAGAAAGGTGCGGACAACCTGAGTTTTGAGTATGAAAGGGCCCTTGAAAGACTGGCGGCCCTGAAGAAAGAGTATCTGACCACACTGAACAACGGTTTGAGTGGTCTAAAAAAGGCCTATGCACGGGAATTCGAGAAGCATTCCGTTACTTTTCAGGAGGAGTATTCAAAGATCTCGAACAAAATTGTTGCTCTCAAGGCAGAATACTCAAGGGCATTGGATCGTGCGAGCATCTTAAAAGAAGAACTCGCAGCGCTTTTTGAGCAGTATGCAGCATTCAACATGGTCTGCGAGGACGCCTGAAGCCCCCTCTTTACCACAAATTAATCATATCATTCCTGACTCATGGCGCTGATGAAGGCATTGGCTTCGGCAATGGATGTTTCCATTTCCTTGATCAGAGAGGCCACATTCGATTCCACAGAAACCAATTCACTCTGCAAAGAAGCGATGGCTTTGGCATTCAGATTATGCTTCAGAAATAGGACCTGGTCTTTAAAAGCGGAAAGGACCGGTTGAATCTTCTTTTCAGCCCGTTTCATGGCACTGATGAGTTTTTTATAGTGCTCCTCCGTCTGATTGAGTTGATTCGCGCTTGCACGGCGGAGGCTCGCGTTGGTGTATTCATTCAGTTCACCTTTCCATTTTTTATCCCCAGAACAACTTTTTAATCTCTTCAGGAAATTGTGGGCGGCCTGTTTGAGCGTGAATACAGGTTGTTGTATTTGTTGCTTCGGCGACGACTTTTTTGTCGGATCTTCGAATGACTCTCTGCAAGAAAGCAACTCGAACCTTCCCTTTCGTCTCAATCTTCGATGTCACGGAAAAGAGATCGCCGGATTTCAAGGAATCTCTAAAGGATATATCCGTATGCACGAGAACAAGATTATACCCCCGTTGAGTCACCTCGGCAAAGTCAATACCAAGCATCTTCAAATGCTTATGCCGGGTATGCGCCATGTATACAAAATAATTCGAATTGTTCACGATCCCCTGCAAATCCGTTTCATTATCTCTCACTTCACCTTCCCAGGTATATATCTCCTCTACATCCATGATCAGGCGCTCCTCTATTCTGCAAACGGCCTTAATGTGCCGCAATCGGGACATTGCCAGTTGACCCCGCTGCAGGTGAACCCCCATAGATTCTCTTCCATACACCCGTTACAAATTTGAAAACCACAGGGACACGTCCAGCAAAAGGGTTGCGCTTCGTCGCAACAACTGCACCGGTACTGCCGTTTCTTACGTTGTCTTTTTCCCTCTTTAGGCGATTCCAATCTCGCCCTTATTTCAATTCTACCATCGAAGTCGGACAATCCTGATGGCTCACTAGAATCTCAGTATCGTTCAACCCTTCCCTTGCTAGGGCATCCTGAGCCTCTTGAAGTGCTCTTTCATTTTGGTTATTGGTCTCACTGAGGTGGGCCAGGACTACCCTCTGAAGGTTTTTATGGGCAACAGCCCCAAGTAATTCCCCTGCCTGTTGGTTGGAAAGGTGTCCTTCCGGCCCTCTTATCCTTTTTTTCAGATACAATGGATAGGGGCCATCCTCCAGCATGCTCGGGTCATAATTGAACTCAATGATCAGGCTATGACAATTCTTCAAACGATCTTCCACCAGCCGTGTGCTCCGCCCCAAATCCGTGACTAGGCCCAATCTCACGCTGTTCGAGCAGATAATCAGCCCCATGGGATCCTCCGCGTCATGGCACTTGGTGAAAGTCTCGACTTTGAGATCGTTTATGGTTATGGACTGTCCCGTATGAAGGGCAATCGGTTTGGAGATGTTTCCAAGCGTTTTGACACTTTTCTTTAATGTGGGGCTATTGATGTATACCGGAATATCAAGAAGGCGCGCAAAAGGTCCCGCACCCTTAATATGATCTGTGTGTTCATGGGTAATAATCAGTGCATCCAGCGTCTTCGGGTCGACTTCAATCAGCTCAAGACGTCTGAGCAATTCACGACGGCTCAATCCAGCATCGATCATGATCCTCGACTGAGCTGTCTCAACATAGCACGCATTTCCGCCGCTACCCGATGCCAATACAGAAAACCGCATTTCTCAACCTGTCTGATACACTCCGTGCGCCCTTCGCCTTGAGCCTTAAGCCACCTTGCACGAAGGGTAAAAGGGATATCATTAGATTTAATCCCCTCTCCAGGGAGAGGGAAGTGAGGCTACTCAAGCAAAGCGTGAGGCCTCAGGAAGCGCCCTCGAAGGAGGCTCAAAGGACAAAGGCTTTTCTGAAGCGACTGGTGGGAGGGCGCCGTCTTTTCGTGGCTTAT
>CAZCCX010000225.1:0-3747 GCA_964497115.1 uncultured Desulfobacteraceae bacterium | reverse complement strand
CTGTTCAAAATAGCCTGATTTCCCATCTAAATTTCATAAAATGCACGAAGTTGGGCTAACACATCAAACAAAGCTTCCCTCAGAGAATTGATCCCGTAAGAGTGCGGCAGGGAGACTATCACAGGCCACCAGGCCCGGCCTCTCGAAAGTGACTCACTGTGGAAAATAGCACTATATTGATGAACATTGCTGTCAAGAATAATTCAAAATCGGCGATTTAGGACAAGTAACTGCCTGATTTCACTGAATGCCATCCATTTTCGGGATTTAAGGTTCCTTGAATGAATGATGCTTTCCAAGAACCGCAATTGTCCCTGACCGAGCATTTTTTTTGAGCAATGAGGCCCCTATTCCTATGAAATAAACGCTATTGAGAGGTCCGAATAGTCCGAGCAAAGTCTTCAAGCGCTTGCTTCCTCCAAATGCTGTCCAAGAAAAAACGGATTTTGGACAAAAATGATTGATGAAATAACTTGATTTTCACAGAAAACAGACTATGATATGGCAAATTTACGAAGGTCCATTTAATGACGGGCCGGTTTCGCGCTGAAGGTAAGATCCATGTGCCATACGTGGTCGCCTGAGGTTTGGAACCATTGGAACCATGAGAAATCGTTTAAAAGGAGGGTGTTACTATGGCAGATGGCGTTGTAAAGTGGTTTAACGACCGCAAGGGTTATGGGTTTATTGAACAGGATGGCGGTCCTGATGTATTTGTTCATCACACAGGCATCAACGGGGAGGGCTTCAAATCTCTTAGGGAAGGAGATCGGGTGACCTTTGAGATTGAGCAAGGCAACAAAGGCCCCGCCGCAGTCAATGTCAATGTAGTTGGATAGATGTACTGAACTTGAAGAAGGGCGTCCCATCAAATAGCGATGGGGCGCCCTTCTTTTGTTCTATCCTCTCTTTACCCTGGTCAATTGGTGACCTCCGAGGGGCCTTTAATAGGAATTCGAACATCCAGAGTAGTCCCCTTCCCAGGCTCTGACTCCACAATAATCAGGCCTCCGTGTTCTTGAATAATCCCGTAAGCCACAGAAAGACCCAACCCAACCCCCTTCCCTTTCTTTTTTGTTGTGAAAAAGGGTTCAAATAATTTGGTTACATGTTCCCGTGGGATGCCGATTCCCCTGTCAACAAAACAAACCTGAACCTTATCCCCTTCCTCGATAGGACGGGTTTCTATCGTCAAAGTCCCACCCTCAGTGGAGACCATGGCTTCTGCTGCATTGGAGACAAAATTCATGAAGGCCTGCTGAAGCTGGTCGTCAGATCCCAAAACCTCGGGCAGATCAGGGGCCAGGTTGGTCTCAGCTTTGACTCCGTTGATCTTCAGGAGGTTGGAGGTCAAAACGAGTGTTTGCTCAATAAGGTTGTTCAAGTTCACCCGTTTCAATTCCATCTTCGACTGCCTGGAAAAGGCAAGGAGATTAGATACAATACGGCTGATCCTCCGCGTTTCGGTCTCCATCAAATCCAAATATTGTCTGAATTTCTCAATCTCTTTCTTCGATAAGTCCTCTTCCTCCAAAATCCGTTTCATAAGCACGATCAGGTTCAATGATCCTGCAATGGGATTGTTGATCTCATGGACAACCGATGCGGATAACTTGCCTAAAGAGGCCATCTTATCCTGATGAATCAATTTCTCATGGGTCTCTTTGACTTCAGCTGTCCTCTCTTCCACCATTTGCCCCAGATATCGAGTAATTTCTTCCTCTTGTTTCTTTCGATCCGTAATATTCCTGCTTATCTCGACAAACTTTGAGACCTTCCCATCCTTTTCCCATATAGGAAAAATGGTCACCTCAAAATAATGAAGCTCGCCGTCCTTCCCCTTCCTCGTCAGGACATTCTGGCTGGGCCTCCTGTTCTGAATTGCCCTGCTCAGAGGACAAACGACATGTCCATTACTGCATGGCGACGGCATGTTCTGAAAGATTTCGTGGCATTTTTGTCCAACCACATCTTCAAGTGAATAGCCCATATCTCTCAGATAGGCCTCATTGGCTTCGATGATACGTCTGTCAGGCGTAAGGAGCAATATATAGTCCTGAATACCGTTTAGGATCGTCTCCATTTCAGCCGTTCTCTCCCTCAACTTTCTTTCTTCCACACCGATGGACTTCCATGTCACTTCAAACACCTGGTAAGAGAGGACCCGAATGTGCGTAGGTTTGCTTTCCAGGATCTCTTCAAGGAGGTTCTCGCCCGGCACCAATATCATGATCATGTCAATGTCATACTTGGGATCGTAAAGATCATGGTAATCGGTAACTGTGATCAACCCCAGCCTTCGGCCGAGCACGAGGGCGGGGGAATCAGGGTCTGGATCAGCCATGGCCTTTAACCGCGCATTCACAGCCTCTTTGCTATAATCCATGGTGAGTTTTTCGACAACCTCTCTGGCAAAGAGGGTCCCACCGACAACGCCTATATTCATAATCGGTATTTCTTTTCTAAAAGCCATAGGCTGGGTACTCCGCATTCAATTTCTTTGTGTTTCCCCCAACTGGTCTATCCCCTCCCGTTTAAGCGGGACTGCGGAGGAGGGGTTGGAAGAAAGAGGTCAAGAGACAAAGGCCTCATGTGCGGCCCCCAATAGAGCCGCCTTGTCATTGAGAATGACGCGAACGGGAGTTTTTCTCAAAAACTCTCTAAACCGTCCTTTATTCGTGAAGGCATTCAAAAACATGCCTTCCTCTAATTTGGGCAAGATCTTGGGAGGAATCCCCCCGCCAAGGTAGAGGCCGCCGGTGGTGCTTCCCATCAAGGCCAGATTCCCGGCCATTGCGCCAAAAATAACGACAAATCGATTCAGGGCCTCCGTGCACAGGGGCTCTTCTTGATCCATTGCGGCCTCGGTGATCGCCCTTGCAGGATCCGTTTCCCTGAAGTTCTTGGCCAGCCAATCGGGTTCTTGAAAGCGCCCTGAATCTCTAAGCCAGGAATAGATATTGAACAGTCCCCCACCCGATAAGACCCTTTCGATACTTACGTGACCCAGATGTTGGTTGAGATACTGCCAAAGCTCCACCTCCATCTCATTATTGGGCGCAAAATCGGTGTGCCCCCCCTCTGAAGGCATAGGGACATAGCCGTTTTCCGTCTGGATGAGCAAGGCCATCCCCAACCCTGTGCCGGGGGCAATGAGTCCTATGTTCCCTTCTTTGACAACAGTCGTTTTACCGAGAGATGCCACCTCCAGACTGGTCAAAAGAGGAACAGCCTGGACTGTGGCAGTCAAATCGTTAATCAAGCGGACATGTTTCCATTTGAAATCTCTCTTGATCTTATTCTGAGAAATTGTCCATGAAAGGTTGGTCATTGTGGAACGCCCCTTCTCCACCGGGCCTGCCACGCCAAAGCAGGCACCCGTAACAGAGACCGGGTGCGCATTGAAAAATCTGCGGATCAGGGTTTCTAGATCTGGGGCCTCACAGGAAGGGTAAGTCTCAACGACCCTAGGGATCGGTCGTCGTTTTCCTCTCTGGAAAAGTCCCAGGTGGGTCTTGGTTCCGCCGACATCGCCAGCTAGGATGAGGTCTTTGGTCTTAGGACGTCCCATGAATGATATCTCCTCTTTTAACCAGATAGTCTCGCGAAACCAAGCATTCTACCTAGACAGTCATATCAAGGACCATTGCGAGTTTTTCCGGATACTAGTGTCGTGTATCATATATTCGCGGATCAAGTAAGAAATGAGGCATGGGCTGTTCTCTCAAGACGATATCTCAAAAAGAG
>CAZCCX010000224.1:0-3754 GCA_964497115.1 uncultured Desulfobacteraceae bacterium | reverse complement strand
TCGTCGATAATGCCGCGAAAAGCGCCGGGGACTTCACCCCGATATCGTCTGAGATTCCTGGCATTGGTCCACTCTATGATCAGACCTAAGGAGGTACTGAGAAGATAGGCGACAAGATAGACGACTATGAGCATATTTGTATGTATCATATCTCAAATGGACAGCCTGTGCGGAAAAAGATTCTGAGAGAGGTGCGCCGGCTGGCTGTTTACTATTATTCTATCATAGTGTAGAAGAATTGTAACACCTTTGGCTCTTATTGAATCGTCTGATTCTCAGGCCGCATTCACAGGCGATCATGACAACATTTCTAATTTCGAACGATTGTATTGCTTCTTTAGTCCGTATCAAGGAAATACGCACATGACAGACCATAAACTATATATCGTCATGGTTGGTCTCCCTGTCAGGGGAAAGTCGGTCACAGCCATCAAACTCAGAGACAATCTCAGGCGTGACTCAATCAAAGCAAGGATTTTCAACAATGGTGATCTAAGACGCAAGATGATTCCGAATAATACATCTTACGCGGAGTTCTATGACCCGAAGAACAAAGAAAGTGTCGCCATCAGAGAAAAGATCGCCATGATCAACTTGCATAGGGCAAAAAGATACCTCAAAAAAAATGGGACCGTGGCCATCTTAGATGCGACTAATGCCAGTCTCGAGCGCAGGGAGGGCATTGAAACCCTGCTCAATGACCATCCCGTACTCTTCATTGAATGTATCAATAACGACCAAGAGATTGTGAATACCAGCCTACTCAGAAAAATATCTCTACCCGAATTCGCCCATCTGACCCGGGAAGAGTCCATGGCCAGTTTCAATCAACGGATTTCATACTATGAATCCATCTACAGCCCTCTGGACAAAGAGAAGAGCAGGGTCAAGTTG
This sequence comes from uncultured Desulfobacteraceae bacterium, assembly GCA_964497115.1. GTDB lineage: Bacteria > Desulfobacterota > DSM-4660 > Desulfatiglandales > HGW-15 > JAFGFY01. Next base: position 2,860 of record CAZCCX010000224.1, on the reverse strand, counting down.
GATTCTCTTCACACCAAAATACTTGAAGAAGAGATCGCCGACGAAATCTCCTTTTATGATCAAATAAGAGACTTTTTGGTGACGGATACGGTAAAGAACCTCTACATCATCCGCCATGGTGAAACCTATTTCAATCTGGAGAACCGTATTGGTGGGAATTCTGGATTAACAGATAATGGCAAGGCCCAGGCCAAGGCCTTGGCGAAATATTTCGCCAACAAAGACATCCCGCTTATCTTTACCAGTCAGCGGAAGAGAACGATTCAAACCGCGGAACCCATCAAGGAACGGCAAAAAAACTGCACAATTGTCCCCTTGGCCGAGTTCAATGAAATCAACAGCGGGCTATGTGAAGGGATGAGTTATGAGAAGATCAGGGAAGAGATGTCGCAGGTCTATCTTGCCAGAAAAAGGGACAAATACAATTATGCCTACCCCGAAGGAGAAGGTTACATTTCAATGGAAGAGAGAATTGAGCGCGGCATAAAAAAGGCGCTTTACCTAAGTGGGCCCTCTGGAAACATCATGATCATCGGACACCGGGCTGCAAACCGCATGATTCTCTCCCATTTTCTCTACCGTCGAAAAGAGGATGTCCCCTATATTTACGTGCCCTTGGATAAGTTTTACTATATCTCTGCCACACAAAACAGAAAGCTTTTTCAGCAGAAAAGATATCAGTGACCTATGGCCAGTAGCCGGTTGTCATTGATCAGCAATCGGTTCTTGCTTCTTCACACTGACCACCGATCACTGGTAACCGATCACCCTGCCGCTTCATCCTGATTACCCAAATACTCTCACCATGAGGGGAATGGCCACAAAGGCTCCCAAGCTACTCCCCAGATTCGTGAACACCACCACAAGCAAGATTCGCGTGATCTTGTTCCTCCAAAACCCTTTCAGGGAAGAGATATCCTCAGCAAGTCTTTCGAAATCTATCACTTTCGGTTTACGCAAAAAGACTTCCGCCAGACCCGCAACCCAGCCTGCCGCGATCATAGGATTAAGGGATGTGATGGGAGAGGCGACCACGGCGGAGAGCACGGTCAAGGGGTGAGCCAATGCTAACCCCGCTCCAAGGCCTGCCAGGATGGCATTGGCCAGGATCCACCATTTGATCATATCGGTGCCGGCCGTCGACCCTACCATGAAAAAACCCAAGACAATTATTCCTATGATCAGAGCCGGTATCCCCCACTTGAAGAAAACAGAGAACTTACCTTTGGGAGGCATCTTCTCCAGGTGATCTATATCTACCGGCTTCTCCCAATGGGTTCGAATGCCTGGTACATGTCCTGCTCCGACCACAGCCACAATCTTTTCACCTGGTGCCGTCCTAATCTTGTAGGCCAAATATTCGTCTCGCTCGTCAATCAGGGTCCGCTTTATTTCCGGAAAGGATTCTCCAATCTCCGATAGAAAGAACTCTAACATATCCTTGTTCTTCAGTTCTTCGACATCTTCCTCTTTGATTGAACCGATCTCTCCTGCTGAAGTCACAAGGCCAGTCAACAGTCTTATCTTTGTCCACAACTTCATCATGTGCCAGGTCCTGGATAGGGTGGTGCGTATATCCCTGTCCGCCAAGTATAGGCCAGCCCCAACGGTCTTCGCAGACGCAACGGCCTGCATAATTTCCTCTCCCGGGGTTATGCCTAACTTTTTCCCAATTCTCTTTTGAAAATAGCTAAGCATCAGATTTGACAGGAGCAAGAAGGCCTTCTTTTCTCTTATAACCTTTAGAAGGTCCGTATCTTGCCATTTCTTTTTTTTCGTAATCGATTCATACCTGGATTGGCATAGTTCCACACAGACCGTATCGGGTTTTTCCCCTTCAATGGTCTGCTTCACCAAATCGGCACTCTGCTGGGATACATGGGCAGTGCCAATGAGTATGACGTCCTTATTCTCGTAACTCAATCGAGTTACTTCGCTTGTATTCACCGTGTGCCTCAAACCTCCATAATGCCTTAGCAAACCCTAACGTTGCAAAAGTCGAGGATGCTGTAGATATGTGGCGTCAAGGGTGAAGCTGTAGTAGACTACCGCGAACCCTTGACAACAAAGGAGATGCGGTAGCCTCGACTTTCCCGAACCTGCCTTGCCGAAGCTTTAGCGAAGGCAGGAGGATAAAAAACATGAAAAAATGAACGGATTAACTTGAAATTCACATTTGGTGATTTTCAGAAATAGTCTCGAATTACGCCAAGATCCTTGTCATTATTGCTTTCTAGAACCCTTTGTCATGTTTTTTATGCAACGATAGGGTAAACTCCATCTCAAACCGGAATGGATTCACTCCTTATAAATAATGCGATACGTCGGCCTTTCAATATGTGACTTCCTGCAGTAAGGGCAACGACCCGGGCGGGTAAAACGCTTTCGCTCCTCAAAGACGTGCTCACACGCCAAACAACGGAAAGGGAGGATAACGAGCCTTTTCCTCTGGGGAATCAAGGAACGTGCGATGTGGGGAAGGTGTTCATAGACTTCTTTTTCGCGGATTCCTAAGGTTTGGGAAAGGTCCCTAGCACTCATTTCCCCTTCGCATAGGAGATCAATCATCTCCTGACGTTTGGTCTGCACACATTCACCATATCCTTTAAATTACTCAGAGAAGAAAAACAAGCCGGCTGTTTTGCCGGTATCATATGTCTCCAGTGGCAAAAGTCAAGAAGGAGGAATATGATACGAGACTTGTTGTTGGCTATCCGGATTCACTGAATGGAAAGTAGGTGAGGCTTTTCCTGTTACTGAATAGGAACAAACAGCAGGAATGATGATGAAATACGGGACCGAGAAGGGACAAACGTGACTTTGGCATTGCTGCTCAACCTGAGTTTTCGAGATTTCAAAT
>CAZCCX010000223.1:0-3761 GCA_964497115.1 uncultured Desulfobacteraceae bacterium | reverse complement strand
AATGAGCCTCTCCTCGTCTCTGCGGCAGCAGAGGTGAGGTCGGTTCTTCAAGAGCGGTAGCAGTAAGGACCCCGGGTTTACCCGGGGGAATCTATTGCCAATTAATAATGCCGGTCGTTTCGGGCTTGAAAAGAGACCCCCATGGCCGATAAAATAGAAGGTAAGTGTCAATTACCTCAAATGTCACTGGAATTCATAGTGAATTCGGTTGTCAGGGCTATCTCCTACCTCGCGGTGGGGATAGCCTTTTCTTTGTGGGGCTGTTATCCTCAACCCACTTTGGAACTCCCACGTGAATTCGGCCTGGCCGAACAGGATGTTCAGGCAGGAGACTTTGAGCGGGCGATCCAACGATATGAGCTTTACTTGAAAGAGCACCCGACAGGAGAGGGATCGCGGCTTGCCCTGTATGCCATAGCCAGGATCCATTATGATAGACAGCTTTATGACAAGGCCCTTGTTCTTTTTGAAAGAATCGTCAGAGAATATCCGACCCACTCGGCTCTGTCTATCGCAGCGTATGACGTGGCGAACACCTATTATCTTCTCGGAAATTATGAGAGATCCAAGGAGGCGGCCCTGAATTGGCTTGAGAGATATTCCACCCATTCCATAAGAGGGGAAGCCCTCTATCTTGTCGGGAAGAACTATAGAGCACTTGGAGATTATCCCAAGGCATTCTCCTTGTGGGTTGAGGCGGGCGAAGCATCTGAGGAATCTCCGGACCTGAGGAACGAGATTGCCGGGCATATCACAGAGCTGATAAAAGAGAGTTCTCTGGAAGATCTAAAAGAGATATTACGGTATGCCGCCGAAGGCCCTTATGTCCCCCATGTCACCCACCAAATAGCCTCCCTTTATCTAGAGGACAATCAACTAGAGAATGCCAAGAGTATGGCCATGGCCTTGGTTCGATCGACACCTGAGCAGTGCTGGATCTCCCAGGGAAGGGTTATCCTTGAGAGAGTAGAACAAGAGATGTCCGTAAAGAAAAACGTTATCGGTTGTCTGCTGCCGTTGAGCGGCCCTTATGCCATCTACGGACAGGAAGTCTTGAATGGAATCCAGTTGGGGATGGGGTTATGGAACCCGTTAGAGAATGAGCAGGGCATTGAACTGGTCATCAAAGACACAAGAGGGGAGACTGAGGACGCCATTCTTGCCGTGGAAGAGTTGGTTAGAGAAGAGAGGGTGATGGCCATTATCGGCCCGCTGGCCAGCAAAGCGATGTTGGGGGCAGCGAGAAAGGCACAGGAATGGGGTGTTCCCATCGTGACACTGACCCAGAAGGAAGACATTACGGCAGAAGGAGAGATGGTGTTTCGTAACTACCTGACCCCTTCCAGAGAGATACAATCACTAGTGGAGAAGGCGGTCAACGGGCTGGGACTGAAGAGGTTTGCCATCTTTTACCCTGATAATCGTTACGGTCGTAATTCTATGAGTCTTTTTTGGGATAGAGTGGATGAGCTGGGGGGAACGGTCACATCTGCGGAGTCCTATGACCCCGACGAGACCGATTTTGCTGTTGAGATCAAAAAGATGGCGGGTCTTCATTTTTGGAGGCCTAGATTGATAGAGCAGACGGTGATGCAAGACAATCAGATGAGGTGGGAAAATGAGATAGAAGAAAAACATCCCTCAGAAGAAAACCCGGCGCCCATTGTGGATTTTGACGCCATCTTTATCCCGGATATCCCTCAACATGTGGCCCTGATTGCGCCGCAGTTCCCATTCTACAATATCTTTGGTGTTCGTCTTCTTGGGACAAGGCTTTGGCAGTCTACTGAACTCATAGACCAGGCAAGGGATTATGTAAAAGAGGCACTCTTCCCTGTGGCCTTCTTTGCAGAGGGTCAATCTGACGGACTTGAAGAGTTTGTGGAACTCTACAGGGATAATTACGGATCAGAACCCACGGATATGGCGGCCAATGGATATGATACGATCAGACTCCTAAAGGCCGTCATGAATGATGGGGACGGCGTTCATACCCGTCGAGGTCTGCAGCGCAGGCTCATTCTTTATGATGGGTTCGACGGGGTTACAGGTAAGATATCTTTTGACGAGCAAGGGGAGGTGGAAAAGTCCCCTACCTTATTGACCATTTCCGATGGGCGTTTTCGTGTGACATCTACCACGCCTTAATCCTCAATTCCGTCGTTCCCTCTCCTATTTTTGAGCCTCTTCCACTTCCGTCTCTTCTTCTTTGGCCTTTTTCTTGGTTCCAATCATGGCAAGGATGATGCCGACTTCATACAATGCGATCAACGGCACGGCCAACATGACCTGGGAAATTACGTCAGGAGGCGTGATGATGGCGCCTACAACAAACATGAGCAGCAGGGCATATTTCCGCTTCTTCCTCAATAACTGCGGCGTGACAATTCCAATTTTTGCGAGAAAGAAGATCACAACAGGAAGTTCGAAGGCAATTCCGAAGGCACATAGGAGCCTAATGACAAAGGAAAAATAATCATTCATTGAGGGCATGGCCTGGATATATTCATTCTCAAACCCCAAGAAGAACCTGAATGCGAGGGGAAAGACGACAAAGTAGCCAAATAGCGCCCCGCCCACAAAGAGGATGGTAGAAAAGAAGACAAAGGGAATGACATATTTTTTCTCGTGCTGATAGAGGCCGGGGGCAATGAACAGCCAGAGTTGATAGAAAAGATAAGGGGCGACAAGCATGACCCCGGCGATCAAACCGGTCTTTAGATAGGTAAAGAAGGGATCAAGGAGTCTGGTGAAGATGAGTCCCTCTCCCTCCGGCATAATTTCGATTAGAGGTGATACAAGTATTCTATAGAGTCTCTCAGAGAAAGCATAACAGACGGCAAAACCGACGCCCACGGCAATGGCGCACGCAATGAGTCTTTTTCGCAGTTCTTCCAAGTGGCTCAGAAAGGGCTGTTTATCTCCATCATTCATTCTTCTTCGTCTCCTCGGAGGGTTCCGGCGTTGTCTCTTCTGATGGTTCCGTTTCTTCTTTGGGCCCTTCGTCAGACGTAGGGACTTTGTCGATGTCCGTATCCCGTGATTCCTCGTCTTCTTCCTTTTTTGGCTCCTCCAGATCTAACGGTTCATTCAGTTCGCTTACGGTATCCACCAGTCCCTTTCTCACTTGCTCAATATCTTCGTCCAGATCCAGACTCTCTTTTATCTCCTGGGTGGCCTTTCTGAACTCTCTCATTCCTTTTCCAAGGGCCTTGGCCAGATCTGGCAATTTACTGGGACCGATCACGATCAAGGCGATCACCAAAACAATGATTAATTCTGGCATTCCGATGCCAAACATGGTTTCCTCCTCAGATGAAATTGTTGCGTAATCATATCACTCTTGTCCAAGAACGGTGCTGAAATTCAGGGGTTCCGAAGCATATAGGGGAACCTGAATATCAATCGAGTCAGACGAACATGTCAAATCAAGCATTTATGTCTACCAAAAGCCGTTCTTAGTTTTTTCTTGGACAGCAATGCAACTATATATGAAATCGCGAAGCGATTCTACAATTGGATCATCAATGCCGTCTCATCGCAATCGGGAAATTTCGGACACCTCAGGCAGTCCGCCCAGATCTTATGGGGAAGCACTGATTTTTCCACTTCCTTGAAACCCATCTTTATAAAGAGATCGGGCACATAAGAGAGGACAAAGACCCGCTTCAGCCCTAGAACGCGGGCCTCCTCAAGACACGTCTCCACCAGTCGGGATCCTAATCCTTGTCCCCAATGGTCCTCGGAGACGGCCAAGGAGC
>CAZCCX010000222.1:0-3779 GCA_964497115.1 uncultured Desulfobacteraceae bacterium | reverse complement strand
AAGGGATCTCTTTCCATACCGTGCCCTTGGACACGGTTAATGGGTATATAATTGAGGAGATCCCCAGGATCAGAAAAATGTTTGAGATATTGCTGCCAAGGACATTGCCTATGGCAATATCGGTATTCCCTTTCAAACTCGCGGCGATATTGACAAACAGTTCCGGAGTAGATGTGCCGAAGGCGACAATGGTCAGTCCAATAACCAAATCGGATATGTCAAAGCGCCTTGCTATGGACGACGCCCCTTCGACGAGGAAATCCGCCCCTTTGATTAGCAGGATGAACCCTATAATGAAAAGTATAAAAGTCAACATAAAGTGGGCCCCCTAGTTGTCATCTGAGATTAAGGCCCCACGGAAGCTTGCGAACGTCATGGCATGTGGTCTCCAATCTCTTTCTGAGATCCGGCCTATTGGAAACGGCCCATGCCTTATTTCATGCATGAGCCTTGAACATATGATAGAAGACTAGGTTGTGGTTTTCATCTTTTGACGACGAACACGGGATTCTTACATTTTCTGATGACTTTTTCCGACACGGAACCCAAAAACATCTCTTCAAGGTTACTCTTTCCATGAGATCCGATGACGATCAGAGAGATGTCTTCCTCTTCTTCAGTGGTCAATATTTCCCTCAACGGAAAGCCTATGTTAATCATTCTTTTGACTTTATAACCGAATTTCCTTAGTTCGGCTTCTACTTTTTCCACTGATTTTATTGCCTGCTCTATCAATCCTCTTTCAAAGTCTTCAACGTCGACACTTCCTCCGGCATATGCACGCACCGCGTCGATGGTTCGTTCATGAATGACATGTAAAACCAAGATCTCCTCTGAGCCGCATTCTCTGAGTTGTTTCAGGTAATCCAGTGCCTTGAGGGATACGTCTGAAAAATCGGTCGGGTATAGAATTTTTTTGAACATGATCAAGCTCCTTCCTTAAATGTCCTGAGGGTCAGTGTTTATTGTTTTCGTTCATAAGTGTGGGACTTATATAATGACATACTCCAACATGATCCTCTCGGATCAAATATTGTTGGCCTCTCGAATGATCTCCCAGGCCTCTTCCGCGTTCTCAACATATTGAAAGAGATTGAGATCCTCAGGGGAAATCATCCCTTCCTCCACAAAGACATCAAAGTCAATAAGACGCTGCCAGAGCTCTCTTCCAAAAAGGAGGATTGGAATGGGCTTTATCTTGTGCGTTTGTACAAGAGTGAGGGTTTCAAAAAGCTCATCCATGGTGCCGAATCCCCCGGGGAAAGCGATCAGGGCCGCTGCCCTCATCAAAAAGTGCATCTTGCGTACAGCAAAATAATGGAACTGAAAACTCAAATCAGGGGTAATAAAAGGGTTCGGTGCCTGCTCAAAGGGGAGCACGATATTGAGTCCGACACTCTTGGCCTCCACATCATGGGCGCCTCGATTGGCGGCCTCCATAATCCCGGGGCCGCCTCCGGTGGCAATGACATGGGTGAGCCTCTCATCGCACTGACAGTCTCTGGAAATAAGGCGGGTCAGTTTTCTTGCTTCCTCGTAATATCTACTGGTATTCAAGGCCCTCCGGGCCCTCTTCAGTCTATTTGCCAAGACGGGATCAGCCGGGTTTTTCCCGACCTCAGCCTGAATGGAAGCAAAGGCACGTTTCGCATTTTCAGGGTCCGGTATTCGGGAGCTTCCGAACACGACGATGGTTGATTCAATGTTCTGTTCTTGCTGGATAAGTTCGGGCTTTAATAGTTCGAGCTGAAGACGGACCGGTCTTAATTCATCTCGAAACAGGAACTCTTCGTCCTGATAGGCCAGCTTGTATGACGGCGACCTGGTTTGAGGCGAATCGATGTGAAGTTTAGAGGCCTTTGCCCCCTCGCCCGCAGGGGGATAAGGGCCTTTTTTTCTATGAGGTGGGTTCATTCTTCGTGTCTCCGGCTAAAACACCTCACCATCCTACCCCTCCCCGCGGTTCTCAGAACGAGCATTTTTGGAGAGGGGTTGAGGTGAAGATTAGAGTATTACTTCTGGGATGGCGTCTTCTTCTCCTTCAGCAGTTCCTTCAAATAGTCTGCGGCGACCTCTTTTCCCCCAAGCCCAAAGGCGAGTGCCAGGGCTAATGCAGCGGCTCCGAAGGCAATGACAAAGGCAGAAGTCACAATCTCTCCACCGATCCCCAGCTGTATGAGGGCAACGGATACAGAAAAGAATATAACCGCGTAAAGCGCGGTTTTACCCAGTCCCTCATGGGTCGCAAACCCAGCGTTGGAGGCGGCGGTCCGGACAACGGCCGAAAGTAGGCTTCCAAGCAAAAATCCCAGGACCAATACAATGATTGCAGCGACGACATTGGGGATATAAAGAAAGATATCATTGAGGATGTCCGAGACAATGGGTAAACCCATTGCATCTAGAGAGGCGATGATCGCTAGGATCATGACAAACCAATAGATCAATATCCCTACAATCTCTGATGAGGTCTTAGTGATGTTCCCTTTTTCTAAAAAGCCTTTCACCCCTGTCTTTTCGGCGGCAGTGTCAAACCGTAAAAGCTTGAGGAGCCTCACCACCCCCATCTTGATTAATTTTGCAATGATCAAGCCTACAACAAAAATGATGATCGCACCAAGCAGTTTAGGAAGAAAGACCGTGATTTTTGTTGCAAAAGCATTCCAAGCCCCTGTGACTACTGTCATAAGTTCCATTTTTCCTCTCCTTTCATTAGACGAGAAAAGTTAAATCCTCAGTCTGGTCCACACTGAACCAGACAGCCCTTTGTCTTTGTGTGACTCTCACTCACCTCCTTTCCTGGAACGCTGACTGAGTCTCCTTATCAAAGGAACAAACTTCTTTTACCCTCAACGGCTGATCAATGAATAAACGTCTGCGGATCTTTTCCTATTCTTTGGAGTCTGTCTCTTTTCTACGCACCTTCGCAAAAACATATCCTGATACGAATCCCGCGAGGAGGACTAATGGTATCAGGATAATCTGAGACGTGGATATTTGCCAAAAATAGAGCCGTAACGTAATCACCTGTGTGTTTTGTATCAGAAATACAGCAAACAGAATGATGACCACGAACACGGCTATGAGTTTAGGTTTCATAATAAAATACCTCCCTGACGCAGACAGGGTTTTCGAAATTCCCTCTTCGAATCCCTCTGATATTCATCGCAACTTGGTCTTTAGGCGGACCTTACCTTCGAGGGCCCTAAGCCCCAGGTATTGGTGGCGATGGGCAGAGGTCATGAGAGCTTTAAATGGGGCTCTCTTCTTTGGACACCTGCCGTCTATTTTGGGTCTAAGGTTTTGACATTGTTTTGAGTCCCAAAGCAGTTATGAGAGAAGGCATCGTTTTGGGGGTCGTTCCTCCATTGCCCGTCCACTAGGTACTTGTACTCATACCTGCCGGGGGGGAGCATCACGATTTTCTTCCAATCTCCCTTTCTATGCCTTTTCATGGGATGTTTTTTGGCGTTCCAATCGTTGAAATCGCCCACTAAGGAGGCCTCCTTTGCCTCGGGTGCCTCCAGTGTGAAAACCACTCTTCCTTTCTTGATCTTCTCTTTGGATTCTTCTTTGACGTGCATCGTTCTATCCCTCCGAAAATGGATTTAAAAGTTTATCGACCCTGTGTAAATCATTTGAGTCCTCTTCTCAGAAAGACAACGGACTCGCAAGAGGCACGGGACACACCTTTTATGAGGGTATCAAAGAATAAAGTCCGTAGAAAGAAAATTCGATTTGCGCTCTCTCACTATCTTCGTCAAAATGTCCTTGTTGAT
>CAZCCX010000221.1:0-3805 GCA_964497115.1 uncultured Desulfobacteraceae bacterium | reverse complement strand
AAAGCAGGAGGGCGTCGAGACCATCGGCACCGTGCTGGAAACTACGGCCTTGGAGATCGAAGAAAAGAACGCGGAAACCCTTGAGAAGGCTTTGGAGCTGTTGCCTGGGTTGGATGTGCGAAGCGGCGCCCAGGGAATCCCTCGCATCAATCTGAGAGGCTTTCGTTCTCGGCATGTGGTTCTGCTTCTCAATGGTATTCCCTTCAATTCCAGCTATGACGGACAATTCGATCCTTCGATTATTTCCACGGAAAACATCGCAAAGATCAAGGTCACCTATGGGACTCATTCCGTACTGTACGGCCAGGGTGGGCTTGGAGGCGTGATCAACATTATTACAAAGAAGGGAACACAAGGTCTCAATGGAAGTCTTACCGGAGAGGTGGCCGGAAGAGGGGGGATGCTTGGTCGTTTTAACCTGTCAGGTGGTGGTGAGGCATTCAATTTTTTTCTGAGCGGCAGCGTAGATGACTCGGACGGGTTTCGTTTGTCTGAAGATTTTGAGCCTACCTCAGAAGAATCGGGCGGCCTGCGAGAGAATAGCGACAAGGAGAGAGAGAATCTTTTTGCCAATGTCGACTTCAAGCCAGGAGACGATTGGCAGATCGGTTTGACCCTGGAACATTCGGGAGGTGAATTCGGTAGCCCTCCTTCGGTGATAAACGATAGAAACGATTCTTTTGCAAAGAGACCAAAATACACGAGGGTTGAAGACTACAGTGGGTTTTCCACACAACTGGCGGCCCTCTATGATCCGGACAGCCCTTTCGGTCTTCGCGCATGGGTCTTTTACAATGAACTGGAACAGGATGAGGCCCAGTATGATGACTCCAATTATGATACGATCACGGCCAGGAATAGTTTTCGAGAGGAAAACAAGGCCCGTTCCCAGGGAGGAACCCTCCAGGCCAGGTATGATTTAGGTGACAAAAGCCGGTTGACGGCGGCCTTTTCTGTCCAGACGGATGAATATGCAGTCGACGGTGAAACCGGGAGAGGCAATCCCATCCACCTAAACGAAGATCTGGATATTTACAACTTAGCATTGGAATATGATGTGTCTCCTTTTCCGAACCTTGAGTTTGTGGCTGGCTATAGCCACCACTGGTTGGGCAAAGGAGACGGTGAAGATGACCACCGAGGGAGTTTCCTCTTGGGAAGCAGTTACGTTATCTCAGAGCGTACCCAGGTCAGGGGGTCCCTGGCAAGAAAGATACGTTTTCCTTCTATTCAACAACTCTATGACACCGACGCCGGCAATAGCAATCTGGATACAGAAAAATCGATCAACTATGAGTTGGGTATGACCCATCAACTCCCGTGGAACCTGACCGCGGACCTGGTGGGTTTTTCTCTTGATGTGGAGGAGTATATTGAAAAGGACGATGACACGGATCGATACGAGAATCATGATGAATATCGTTTCAGGGGCATAGAGTTGACCTTGGAAAAGCCGTTTTTGGAAACAGGATCTCTCCTTCTGGGTTACACCTACTTGGATTCCAAGGACAAGTCTCCCGGTACACAAAAAGACGAACTGGAGTATCGTCCAAAACACAAGGTGACGTTACAGGGTCGGTATGTCTGGCGGTTCGGGCTTTCAGCATACGCGAGCTTCAGCCATATCGCGGGACAGTACCATTATTTCTCCGATGACCCGGTATTGAAACGAGAATTGAATGATTACATCCTGGTAGATTTAAAACTGGAAGAGACACTCATGCAGGGTCGATTGAGCGCCTACATGGGGGCGGATAATCTTTTTGACAAAAATTATGAGGAAAGCTACGGATTCCCCCAAGCAGGCCGAATGATATATGGCGGTCTGAAGGTCATGTTTTAGAATTATAGCTTCTATTTTGCAGGCCTTGTAAAGGGCATGGCCAGCAACTGGTGTAGGTTGAGCTTATTTGGATTAGGGTAAGCACCCATACCGATCCCGATGAGGGACTGGTCTATACGGGTGAGAAGAGTCCCCAAGAAACGATCCCAAAGAGAAAATATGGTGCCGTAGTTGGTGTTCCTTTGTTTGATGATTACGCTGTGGTGAATTCGATGCATGGACGGGGGCACAAAGAAGATCCAGAAGAGTGTCTCAAACCATTTGGGGACTTTCAGACTGCTATGGTGGAATTGGGCACAAAGGACTATCGTGCTCTCAAAGGCCAATACACCCGCCGGACTCGCACCCAGGAACAGTATGACGGATTTCTTGATAACGGCGAAAATGACATGCTCTCCCAGATGAAACCGTGTCGCTGTAGAGACATCCATGTTCAAATCACTGTGATGGACCCTGTGAAAACGCCAAAGAAGGGGTATTTCGTGGTTTAGCAAATGCCAGACATAGAGTACAAAATCCATGAATAGGAGCGTGACAAGGATCTTGAGCCAAGTGGGCGCCGCGCCATATTTAGGATTCCGGTCTTATGCGTTTGCCCATAGTTTGCTACAAATATGACAGCACCCGAAAAGATCAGATTAATGAGAATACTGTTGAACAGGGTGATACTGAGATTCATCATCCATCGTTTCAATTTGGACACGGAGCTGGGTCTGTAGGGAGTCACAACCTCGAGGAACAAAAAGAATAAAAGCCCTCCGAAGAAAAGAAACAGCCGAATAGAGGATCCGCTGATATCAAACATCTTTGTGAGCCCTCTTAGATTATAGTAGAGTCACTTTCTCTCAAAGCCCGATTGTCTGAGGTTTAGCTTTCCTCAAAAGGCCGTGAGAAGCCACACCCTTTCTTTCGACATTTTAGGGTAGGATCTGCTGCTTTGGGACGTTGTACAACGAGGACCGCGGTGCCGCATTCAGGGCAGGTTTGGTTGACAGGCTCGTCCCAAATGGCAAACCGACATTTTGGATACTGATCACAGGCAAAAAACTTTCTTCCCTTTTTAGAAGCCCGTTCCACCAACTTCCCTGTGCATCCTTTCTCAGGACAAGAGACATTGGTGCTGATGGGTTCGGTATGTTTGCAGCGAGGATAGTTTTCACAGGCCAAGAATTTCTGGCCGGTGCGGCTCCGCTTGACAATCATTGTTCCGTCACATTTTTTGCATGAGATTTGCGTTTGTTCCCCTTGAACAATGCTGTCCTCCTCTTTGCCCAAAGGTCGAGTATTCTTGCAGTCCGGATAACCGGAACAAGCAAGGAAGGGACCGAATTTCCCCACCTTCACAATCATAGGTTTGCCACAGATTTCACACGTACCCTGCTGCTTACCAAGATCGGCAGTCTCCTCCATCACAATAGTGCCTTTTTCATCTCGGCTGAAATTGGCAGTAAATTTGCATTCCGGATAACCGGAGCAGGCCAAGAAAAGTCCGTTTCTGCCTGATTTTATGGTAAGGAGCTTTTTGCACTCGGGGCAGGAGAGGGCAGTTTCCACCTCTGACTTCATGTCCTTTTGGGCCTTTTCAAGGTCTTTTCCGAATGAACGGTAAAACCTTTCAAGGACTTTGACCCATGTGATCTGTCCGTTCTCAACTTTGTCCAGGTTGTTTTCCATCTGTGCCGTAAAGGCGATATCCAGTATATCAGGGAAGCCTTTCATCAGAAGGTCTATGACCAAAAATCCTAATTCAGTTGGTTTAAAACGGCCTTTTGTGATGGTTACGTACTCCCTTCCACGGATGTTGGCCAGAATGCTCGCGTAGGTGGAAGGTCTCCCTATGCCGTTTGCTTCCAACTCCTTAATCAAAGAGGCTTCAGTAAACCTTGGAGGGGGTTGAGTAAAATGTTGGGCAGGATCCAAGTCTACGAGTCTCAGAAGCTGGTCCTTTTTAAATGGCGGGAG
>CAZCCX010000220.1:0-3825 GCA_964497115.1 uncultured Desulfobacteraceae bacterium | reverse complement strand
AATGAGAATTTAGGATAGTTGGATATGGTTTGTCAAGACAATCTTGTTTTTCCTCAGCGGATACCCCGAACCGCTTAGGACTACAGACTGTAACCTTCAAAAACATAGAACTTTGGACTACCCTAATTATGAATAAGTCAGCATCTTTGTCAATTACTATCCAGAATAACAAGAAAACCCCTATGAGCGATGGGGGTGCTCAGAGGGGAATAGAAGAAGAGAGCGCCAGGGCTCCTTCATTAATAAAATTGAGACTGCAAAGCGGGAAGTCAACTATTTCAGGGCTGGGCTCCAAAAGAGCCGAAAAGCATTGACCTTATTGGGAATAGTGTTGGGTAAAAACAGTACAAAATGAAAAAGGACTCAAGCAATTTGCCTAAGTCCTTGATATTAATGGCGGGGACGACGAGACTCGAACTCGCGACCTCCGGCGTGACAGGCCGGCGTTCTAACCAAAACTGAACTACGCCCCCGTTGTTGACTGAAAAACCGTATTCAAACTTAAGCGGCAAAGCCGCGCTTTATAAAATCATGTCGATGACATGATTTTATTTATGGTGGGCGGAACAGGGCTTGAACCTGCGACCCTCGGCTTGTAAGGCCGATGCTCTCCCAACTGAGCTACCCGCCCGAATGCATCTTTAAGTGATAGGCGGAACAGCGACGGGATGTTCTCCCAACTGAGCTACCCGTTCCAAAAGGAATGCAATCTAACCTCAAAAAAATATTTTGTCAAGAGACTAATTGGGCCGTTCCTTCGGATATGGACGTCTTTCTTTCCTTGACCGATTCAATGCAGAAAGGTTCACATTCCTCTTCAGGCGCAAAGAGCTTTTCTCCCTCCCCTAGGACCAGGGCTTCCTTAAGAACCGAATCCATATGATCGACTAGGACAAGTTCAACTTTCCTAAGGATCTTTTTCGGAATATCCTCTATGTCCTTCTTGTTCTCCATCGGAATGA
The DNA here is from genome assembly GCA_964497115.1 of uncultured Desulfobacteraceae bacterium. Classification (GTDB taxonomy): domain Bacteria; phylum Desulfobacterota; class DSM-4660; order Desulfatiglandales; family HGW-15; genus JAFGFY01. Next base: position 2,863 of record CAZCCX010000220.1, on the reverse strand, counting down.
GCACTTTGGCCACTTCTCCTCGGTGGGCAGCCAGGATTTTTTCTTTCAACCCGCCAATTGGAAGCACTCTCCCCCTCAGAGTGATTTCACCGGTCATGGCAATATCATGCCTCACTGGTCTCCTTGTAAGGGCAGACACAATTGACGTGGCGAGGGTAATGCCTGCGGAAGGACCATCTTTCGGTATAGCCCCTTCGGGCACATGGATATGGATGTCAACCTTCTCATAGAAGCCATCGGGAATTCCAAGTTGTCTTGTTCTCGATCTCACGTAACTGAGCCCCGCCTGAGCCGATTCCTGCATCACGTCACCCAATTTGCCCGTCAGCACCAGATTTCCTTTACCAGGCATGACAACCGCCTCCGTCTGGAGAAGCTCTCCTCCCACATCAGTCCATGCCAAGCCCGTGGTCAACCCGACTTCATCCTTTTCCTCTGTACGCCCAAAACGGAATTTCGGTATCCCCAAGTATTTGTTTATGGAGGTGGCGCCAATCTTAATCTTTGTGTCCTTTCCCTCTTTTACCACGGTCCTGGCCACTTTGCGACAGACAGAAGATATTTCCCGCTCCAGATTCCGGACACCCGATTCCTTCGTGTAATGTCTTATCATACCCAGAATGGCCTGATCTGACAGATCCAGATTTTCTATCTCAAGCCCATTTGCCTCAAACTGCTTCTTCACAAGAAACTGTCTTGCGATGCTCAGCTTCTCGACTTCCGTATAGCCGGGCAGCCTGATAATCTCCATTCTGTCCTGTAAAGGAAGAGGAATACTGTGGAGGGTGTTTGCTGTCGTAATAAACAGGACCTCTGATAGATCATAATCCAGGTCAAGATAGTGGTCATTAAATGCGAAGTTCTGCTCCGGATCCAATACCTCCAGCAAGGCTGCCGACGGATCGCCTCGAAAATCCGTGCTCATTTTATCCACTTCGTCCAGACAGAACACCGGATTGTTTGATTTCGCCTTTTTCAGGTACTGAATGATCTTACCGGGCAAGGCGCCGATATAGGTCCTCCTGTGACCCCTTATTTCAGCCTCATCCCTGACGCCACCTAAAGACAGGCGCACAAAATTACGACCCGTGGCTCTTGCCACAGACTTGGCCAGGGAGGTCTTGCCCACACCGGGAGGCCCAACAAAACAAAGGATCGGGCCTTTGATTTTTTTTGTGAGAGTCTGTACGGCCAGATATTCCAGTATCCTCAATTTCGGTTTTTCAAGGCCATAGTGATCTTCATTTAGAACGGTTTCGGCCTCTTCTATGTCTCTCTTTTCTTTGGTCCGCTCACGCCAAGGAAGAGTGAGAATCCAATCAATATAGTTGCGTACGACGCTGGCCTCAGCAGACATGGGGGACATCATCTTGAGCTTCTTAAACTCTTCCCGGACCCTCCCATGAGCCTCCTTAGACAGTCTCTTCCTCTTGATCTTCTTTTCAAGCTCGTCCAGTTCCGCCTTGAAATCATCCTTTGTCCCCATCTCCTTCTGGATGGCCCGCATCTGTTCATTGAGATAGTAATCCTTCTGAGTCTTCTCCATCTGTCTCTTGACCCGAGTCTTCAGACGGCCTTCCACGGTAAGGATGTGGATTTCAACCCGAAGCTTCTCAAAAAGCTTTTCCAATCTCCTGTCCACGTTCTCCGCTTCCAGAATTTCTTGTTTATCACTGACCTTTAGGGTGAGATGGGCTGCAATAGTATCGGCCAGGCGGGACGCATCTTCAATGGAGGAAACCGTCGTCACAAGATCCTTTCCGATCTTATCACTGAGTTTCGCATATTCCTGAAAGCCATCATTTACCGTTCTCATCAGGGCCTTGGTTTCAACGCCCGTCTCACTCTCGATGGGAAGTTTCTCCACCTCAACCGTAAAAAAGGGCTGGTCATCCAAGAAGCTCTGTATAACGGCCCTCTGCTTCCCTTCAATAAGGGCCTTGACCGTTCCGTCAGGCAACCTTAACAACTGGAGAACGGTTCCCAAAGTGCCGAACAAATATATATCTTTCTCCGACGGGTTATCTATCTTGGCGTCCTTTTGCGAGGAGAGAAAGATCTCTTTTTCTTGAGACATGACATACTCAAGGGCCTTGATTGATTTTTCCCGGCCTACGAAAAGAGGGACCACCATATTGGGGAAAACCACCACATCCCTTAGGGGCAACAGGGGATAGATGATACTCTCGTCTCCGGATCCTTCCGGCAAATCTTTCTTTGTTATATTAAACATAGTCTATGCATACCCCGCCTGGTTTTCAAAGAGTAGTAAAGGAGATTCATTCCTTACTATGACTTCCTCACCGATCACACATTCCTGCACACTTGGCATACTTGGTAGATCATACATGATATCCAGCATAACGGATTCCAAAATCGCCCGAAGGCCGCGTGCGCCGGATTTGCGCTTGACCGCACCCTTGGCCACGGCCAGAAGGGCCTCATCGGTGAACTTGAGTTCGACATCCTCCAGTTCAAAGAGTTTCTTGTACTGCTTCACGAGGGCGTTCTTGGGTTCAGTGAGTATTCTCACAAGGGCGTCCATGCTCAGATCCTCAAGTGTTGCGAGTATCGGTATCCTGCCTATAAACTCAGGAATGAGACCGAATTTTATCAGATCCTCAGGTTGGACAAGAGACATAATGGCACTCAGCTCTTCCTTCTCAGCCCCATGGACATCGGCTTCAAAACCCATTGATTTACTTCCGATTCGACTCTTGATAATCTTGTCCAGACCGTTAAAGGTCCCACCGCAGAGAAAAAGGATATTGTTTGTGTCCACCTTGACAAAATCCTGATGTGGATGTTTCCGCCATCCCTTGGGTGTAACACTGGCCATGGTCCCTTCTATAATCTTCAAAAG
>CAZCCX010000219.1:0-3828 GCA_964497115.1 uncultured Desulfobacteraceae bacterium | reverse complement strand
TCAACGACAAAGAGATGCCATTTAGCCTTGGTATTACGGGAGAGGGGATATTCACATTCAAAGAACCTGTTAATCCTGGAAAAAGCCTTGATGGCATTGTTAATATTAATTGTGCTGCGATTATGTTCCCTTTCATAAGGGAATCCATTGCAGATTTAACAAGGAAAGCCGGATATCCACCCCTCCTTCTTCCCCCGATGAACTTCGTCAACTTATACAACGAGAGTAAAAAGAAAAAGACCTCTGACACTCCAACAGCCGATAATAAAACAAAAAAGTAGGGTAAGACAGATTAGCTGTAATCAAATCTGACACCTGATACAAGCCATTTTTTCGGAATGGCGAAACCTACACCCCTTGGGGCAACACGGTGTTCCCACAAGGGTAATGATTTATCTGGGTATCCTTGAATTTATGGATTTTGATTTTTATCAGACCATCTTCGTCTAATGACAATTAAAGAAATTCTCAAATTTCTGTGGGATTGTGTTGCGTATAATTATCATTTATCCGGATTCTATCGGAATTACAGATTTGGAACGAGAGACAACCTCCAGGAAGCCGACCTAACCAAAGCCAACTTTCAGGGAGCCAACCTAAAGAATGCCAACCTCTGGAGAGCCGACCTCAAGGCAGTCGCAGGTGTAACTGTGGATCAACTATCCAAGGTCACAACCTTGTTCGTGGGGCCGCCTTGTTGAAAACGCCGTGGGCGCTCATCTATTAAATCACCTTACCGGTATTCCTTACTCGGTCTACTACTGGAGACATAGAGGATTTGAGATCGATTTTATCGTTAAAACACCAAAAAAGCTATGGGGGATTGAGGTTAAGTCAGGGAGACCCAAGCACCCCAAAGGCGTTTCAGAGTTCCTGAAATCCTATCCTGATGCCAAAATCTTGATTCTCGGTTCACAGGGGATGTCTTTGGAGGAGTTTTTTAGGACCGATCCCCGGGCAATATTTTGAATTTTCCTGGTGAAGCGTTACACGCATAACCATAATAATGAAGCTCCCCGTAGCAAGCTACGGGGTATCGAAGCGGAATTCGCCGAAGCCAACCCGCCTTCGCACAAGGCTTCGGCGGGTCACCTCGCCATTCCTCCCTGCAGCAAGCTGCAGGGTATCCTGGCGAAGGCGAATGAACCGTCGTGGGAAGAAAGGGAAGGAAGTTCTTATCAACTAAAAAGAAACCTCATGGCTTGAGCTCCATTCGGCCTCGCGACGTCCGCAACAACCGGAAATTAACAGGGGGAGCCCTAACGGCATTGAGGTCTGACCTGAAAGTCAAAGTGGTAAGGTCTTAAAGGCCTTGGATGAAAGAGGGAAAACAATGGAAAACGTGCTTTCTCCGGAGGAGATGCACTCTGATTCATTCTTGATATGTTGACACTTTGAAATCCTGCCCGGACACAGATCTTCGTCTTTTGGAATATATTTGCAGCGTGCGCTATTGAAATCCACAGAGAATCCCAAGCGTTCAGAAAAACATTTTGTCCTGAGCAGATCTGATCCAGACCCTCCGGCGTTGAACTCACAACCCCTTTTAGACGAATACAGCTCGGTCTTCTGGGTGTGAAAAAACCCTCCGAAAATCAATTGTTGGTTATCAGGGGTAATTCCAACACCGAAATCACGGAAACTGACTCGAATCTTGTCATCTTCTTCTTTGGCAGAGATCTTGATTGTTCCCTCATCCGGGGTGTTCTCAATGGCGTTTCTCAACAAACCCGAAAAAACCTTGTCCAGCACATTCTTATCCATATATAAGGAAAGGTCTTCCTCCAAATCAAGAGTGATGTTCAACTCTCTTTGCCCCATGGAGGCGATGGAGCGTTCAAATACATCACTCAAGAAAGTGGTAAGAGCGACCTCCTCCATATGGACTTCATTCACCCGGAATAGGGCCTCCAGTCGTTTGGAAACATACTCCAACACTTCAGCGCCCTCGCCTTCATATGATTGATTGAATTCCCAAGCCAAATCGGCAGTACTTTGCAGGAGACCAAGAATCTCCTTTTCTTCCTTCACTCGCTTCTGATTGAGGATGTCATCAATTCTTGCTTGCAGGTCGAGCAGACGTTTTACATTCCGACGGCCACGATCCAACATGCTGTCAAGGCCTGCAATCTTCGCCTCATTGAATTCCTTCTCAACACGACTGAAGATGGCCATGATCACAGCCAGAGGTGTTCTGAGTTCATGGGACAGATGATTGATCACTCTTTCTTTGGCCAGATCCAGAACCTTAAGATCGTCGTAGAGCTTTGCATTTTCAATGGCAATAGCCATATAGTGAGATGCGGAAGTCAGAAACGCCTGATCGTCTTCGTTGAAATCACCTGTCTTCTTGTTCAGTGCCTGGAGTGTTCCAATACACTCTTTTGTCCTATTGATGAGCGGAATGCAAAGAAGGTTTCGCGTCTTTAAGCCGGTCTTCTTATCGACTTCTGGGGAAAACCGCGGGTCACCATACGCATCATTGATGATCAGAGGGCTCCTGTTTTGGAAAACCCAGCCCGCGACCCCACTGGCCTTGGGGATGTGGACTTCGTCTTTCTCAAGGTCTGTTGACACCATAGACCATAATTGCTCCCCGGCAGAGTCGATCAAGAATACCGATGATTTTTCAGTATTCATCACCTGATTCGTTTGTTCAATGATCAATGGAAACAGGGCGTCGAGGTCTATTTCAGAGGTCATAATCTGACCCAATTCAAACAGCATCTTATGACGCTGAATCGTGTCCGCGGTAATCCATTCACTTTCTCTTCGGAGAGTCCCTCTTCTTTCGTGTTGTGGTTTTCTACCGTTCAAGGTCGTCACCATTGATGTAGCCTATATCACGCAGGGTTAAGGAGCATTCTATAATTGAACCGAAATTATTCAAGGAAAATACTCTCGTTTTTGACTTTTTTTGGTTCATCCGGTTAATGAGTACGAGTTATTGAAAGATATGCCCGCACACGGAGAGAATGGTGATGAGGTCTTTTCAGAGTGACTGTCGGCCTGCGACGAGCCTCTCGGCCATGAGCTCGAGGCCGAATGGCTCAGTCGAGCGGAGGCCTACGTTATTTCAAACAGTTACGGAATGGGGGACCCCCTGGCTTCCCGCTTCGAAGAGGCGGGAAGAACAGCGGAGGGGGGAGGCATCACCCGTCCGTAACTGTTTGAAAATGCACAGCGAGCGCGTTCCCCCCAGGCTTGTTGAAGCGTAGCGGAAATCCCGCTCATCGGGGCTGCGGGGTTAGCGAGCGAATTACAATAAAAGACTTCCTTACATTTGGGAGATTCCCTGCAGCTTGCTGCAGGGATCTTCAAATGACCAGGCCGGGAGACTTACCCGCCTATATTTGGCGGGCCCGGAACCGAAGAAAAGATTTCATCACCATTCGCTCGCTGTTCAACTGAGGTGTAACCTCATATCATTGCGTACTCATTAACCGGATGAACCGTTTTTCTAATCTCGTCGACTTCTCATTTGGCATCAAGACCGCAAAGAGGGGCCATTTTCACATATGGAGCAGTTTGGGCTTGACTATATACTGAGGCATCTGTTAGGAACGTAGCAAGAATATGAAAACTCGTTAAATGCAGAACGCCAAGTAAAAACAGACTGTTAGCAAGGAGGAACGTGACATGGCAACGGACGACATTCTGAAAGGGAAAAAGATCCTCATTGTCGATGATGAAGTCGATATTCTTGAAATATTGAAGCTTTTCCTCGAACAGTGTGACGTGGAAACCGCATCCGCCTTTGAAGAGGCCAAGGAGCTATTAGAGAACAACACCTATGATGTAGCCATTCTGGACATTATGGGTGTCAGG
>CAZCCX010000218.1:0-3832 GCA_964497115.1 uncultured Desulfobacteraceae bacterium | reverse complement strand
TTATTCTGATGTGCAATAAGGCACGGACTATTCCCTCAAGACGATATCTATAGGGGTCAGTGGCGGTGATCTGAACTTTAAGGGTTTAGGAGGCCGTTCTTTCCAAGCGGGCTATACATTCTGCTAAAAGTTCTGAGGCGTAAACCCTCAAAGTTCAGATCACTGCGGGATACAGTGGAACTTTTTTTGAGATATTGTCTTGAGGAAAAAGCCCATACCTCATTTCTTACTTGTTTCGCGAATATATGATAAACCCCACTAGTTTAATGCCGATACTGCTGAACCATGATAGTGATATAAGGAGGTACAGAGGCCAAGACGTAGACGACGAGGATCTCTGCCCCGCCGGCATTTGAGACGAGTAATACAAGAAAGAACAACGAAGCCGGGATGCGTAGCAATAGCGTCTTCTTCTTGAGGTGTCTTCCTGTCCCTTGTCGGAGAATGGTATGGGTCAACACCATAGACAAGACCCAGGCGACTCCGGCCATCGGGACTGAGGGGACATCCATGTTGATCCACCGAAGCGCCCCCCACCATATACCCAGGAGCAATACATGGGTCCCAATGACAGGAACCACGAGAGTCAATCCATTGCGTCTTTTTGAAGGGCTTGACGGAGGTCCTTTTTCAAAGAACAAGGTGCAAAAAAAAGCAAAGACGCCCCACCCCAGAATTCCGATGGGAGGGACATGGAATATTCCGGGTTCGCTCCAGGCCCATAGGTCGGCGTTGACCGCTACAGGCTCGATGAGCAAGGCATCGGTGAGGACGAGCGCGCCGGCAGCGAGAGGTATGAGCTTGGGCCGCTGCCATGAGAGTTGGGACGCCAGGTCCCATGAAGAATGAATAAGGACAGGCCAAATGAGGATGATCAAAACCGGTACATGGCCAAGGAATAGGCTCCAGGATGGATTGTAGCTGTAAAAACCGTAGAATCGAATACAGGTCTCTTCAGTGATCCAGCATGCCATGGAAACAACGGAGGCCTTGGAAAGGAACCTTGCGGCCCCGGCTTGACCTTTCGTATGGAAGAAGACATAGATGAGAACGATGCAGAGAGCAATCAGTTGAAGAAGAATCATGGTCAAAATCTCGCACCGGGAAGATCAGCCACAACCCATAGGTGGTAAATCAAGAACAAAGCGACTCCCATCCACGTGATAAAGGTGCAGTCTTTGGCAGAAATTCCTCGGGGCAGGGCACGTTTATACACAACATACTGAATCACAGGGGCTCCCGCCATTATATAGATGCGCCAGGGAACAAAGCCGGAGACATAGCCTGCGGCAAGAACGAGTAGAGAAGAGAAGATAAGACCGTCCACGATACGAATGGCCGTGCGCTCTCCGTGTACGACAGGATAGGTCCGAATTCCCGCCAGAGTATCCCCATTCACATCTCTCAAGTCATATATGACTTCGTAGCTCAGAACAAAAAGCAGGAAGAAGAGGGCTGAGAAGACCACGGTGGCCCAGGTGATCCCCGGCGGAAAACTATGGAAGCCTTTTTCCCAGGTCAAAGTGACAAGCGGGTATCCGAACACAGTCAACAGGAATCCAACCGCTGAAGCCATGTTTTTCCAGAAATACTGCTCCTTCAGACGACGGCCTCCAGGCAAGAAAGGCCAATTGTAAAACACACCCATAAGGTGGCATGTCATTCTGAGTCCGGTGATTGCAGGGTTCAATAAATGGACAACCACAAGGGAGACAAGGAGAAGGGTAAACCCGAATAGGACAAGATGCCTTTGATATTTGGCAAGGAACTCACTACCGGGGATGGCGTTGGCATTGTCTTCTTTGATGTCGACGATGCGGTTAATCAGATTGACGAAAAACCAGTCAAATGCACACACCCCGGTAAGGAACCAAGGATAGTCTCCCGTAAAAAGCCAGCCAAATGTAAAGACACCCAGGGCTCCGATGGCCGTGATATGCATTCGGCCAACCACGGCCAACATGCGCAGCAACCCTTTCTCTCTCATTTGGCCCCCATCATGGCCAACCGCTGATCGTGTAGACCAAATCATATGGGTTCTCCTTGCAGAAAAAATACTTAACCATATCTTCTTGAATTGTCAATAATATCACGTTTGGGCGTGATTTTATGTCTTGACGGATTCGGGGGATAAGGCTTAGGCTAGTTTCCATCCAGAAATGGCCCTTTTCCGCAATCTCTTCGTCAAACTGAGGGGCTGGTTGTGGGACGTACTATGCGTACGCCTCCGCCCAATCCCTTGTTTTCCTTGATCTTGCGAAAAACTGTTCATTTCTGATCCGGAAACTACGCGAGTGCCCACTTTCTATTTATGGATGGACACTAGAGTAATGCAGCATGTGGAAAAAGGAGAGGAGAGGATCATGTTCTCAGACATCATCAAGTTTGTAACCACCGATATCTGGAGAATCCGTTCCAGAGAACTCCCCCGGCCCAGATTCTTTTTGCTCACGATTCTGAGAATCTTTATTCTCTCTGTCCGGGGAATTGTTGAAGACAAAGGCACCCTTAGGGCCTCCGCCTTGACATTTTGGTCTTTCCTCTCTGTGGTTCCCTTTTTTGCTATACTTTTCGGTATTGCCAAAGGATTCGGCCTAGAAAAGAACCTTGAAAACCAGCTTCTGGAAAGAATGTCAGGCCAGGAAGAGGCGGTTAGTTGGATCATTCAATTTGCCCATTCCGCGCTAGAGACAACCCAGGGGGGTGTAATTGCCGGTGTAGGCGTTTTGGTCTTGTTTTGGACGATTATCAATGTGTTGGGCAATATTGAAGCTTCATTTAACGGCATTTGGGGGATCAAAAAGGGAAGACCCATCACGCGAAAGATCACCGACTACCTTTCCCTCATACTCATATGCCCCTTCCTATTCATTGTCTCAAGCGCCGCCACGGTTCTGATCACGAGTCAGATCGAGACCTTCATGCAAAAAATCTCCCTCTTGGGTACCATCGGGCCAATTATATCGGCCATGCTCAGCCTATTGCCTTTCGCGGCCATTTGGGTCCTCTTTGTCTTCATGTATATGTTTCTGCCCAATACCAAGGTGAGATGGAGATCAGGGGCCGCGGCCGGAATAATAGCGGGAACCCTTTATGTCCTTTTCCAGCAGGCCTATGTTCTTTTCAATCTTTCTATATTTGGCAAGTACAGTGCCATCTATGGGGCATTTGCAGCCATACCCCTTTTTCTGATATGGCTCCAGGTCAGTTGGCTCATCGTGCTCTTTGGCGCTGAAATCTCTTTTGCCCATCAAAACGTCCATACCTACGAGTTTGAACCCGACTGCCTGGGCGTCAGCCATTCCTTTAAGAGGCTTCTGAGTCTGAGAATGGTCCAGTTACTGGTGAGAGATTTTTCGGAAGGGCAGAGATGGTGTGAGGAGGCAGAAATTTCACAGAAACTAGGGATTCCTATTCGCCTGACCCGTCAGGTACTGCACGAGTTGGTCGAAGCGGGGATCATCTCTCCTGTGAAGACCGACGATGAGAAAACCAGTGCCTATCAGCCAGCCTTGAATCCGGAAAAGGCCACGATTAAGTACGTTATAGATGCCCTTGATCAGCACGGGAGCAATAATGTCCCTGTGGCTCAAACAGATGAACTGGCAAAGATCTCCGAGTCTTTGAAGTCCTTTGATGAAATGATCGAGAAATCCCCAGCCAATCTGCGTCTTGTTGATATCTAGTACTAAGTTGCGAAAGTCCGCGGTAGTTTACGGCTATGTAACTCATGGGTATTATGGGGTTTTCTGTTGCACGAATTAACGCAACTAGGTACTAGTGTCATGTCAACATAATATTATTGGGTAAATTGCTTGACTTCTTCGAGGTT
>CAZCCX010000217.1:0-3883 GCA_964497115.1 uncultured Desulfobacteraceae bacterium | reverse complement strand
GCCGTGAGACTCGGAATCGGAGAAAAGATACCATGACCCGTATGCCTTTAGCATTGGTCTTGAATATATACTCCTTTCAATCGAACTCATCAACCGGAAGAACCAAAACGGTTCTTGGTAGACATAAGTGCTTGATTTGACATGTTCTTCAGATTCGATTGAAGATCAGGTTCCCCTATGCGCTTCAGAATCAGGGGTTCACCTTTCTTCTGCGTATGTTGCCCTCATGGTTCTTTCAAGCTCTTTGATCTCTCCAAGATCTTCTACCATCATTGCCCAGCCGTACCAGTAGGCATAGTCCGGGTTTACATGAAAAAATCCCTGGTATGTCCGCATGCGGTGCTTCATGTACATTCGAAACAGGGCTTGATCGATAAAGGATAGATTTTCCATGCTGGCGCCTCCGGTCCGCATAAAATACAGGAAATCGGGATAGGCAAAGGCGTAGTCTTCAGGTTTTTCAATAAGGCCGTCTCTATAGAGGCCGGCGACAATTTCGATGGCGTCTGCCATGAGTCTGTCCGCCTTTTGCATCATGGAATCACCCATGGCCAGTTGTTCGCTGGCATAGGTCTTTGAATGACAATTGCTGCAGATTTCAATCATCCTATTCCTTTCAGTCAGCCATGCCTCCTGGGACAGTCGGGCTAGATCCGCTGCCTTGACCACTTCGAGCCGCGCAGTCGGCTCATCGGTTTCCGGATTTAGCACGCCCAATGCTTTTAAGATGGTCATTCTGTCCGTCTTCCATTGGGGATCTGCGGGAAGAGGGAGTCTGACTCCGAGAAATCCCCAGGCGGTTCTGTTTTCGTGAGTGCCGTCGGGCAAGTGACAATCCTGGCATTTGGGGGCAACCGCTCCTTTTGGAAGGTCACCCGCCTCTTTGGTCAAATAACGGGAACCATGTTTTGAACTGCTCCACATTTCCCATTGGGGGTGGTCATAACCCATATGGCACTGCTGGCAGGCCCTCGGATTCAGGGCCTCTCTTTTTGAAAAAGCGTGGCGGGTATGACACTCGTCGCAGGAATTGTTTTGGTAACGATACCCCTTTTTCAGCTGATCCTCTTTCTGGATCTCTGATTTAACTCCCATGTTGTGGCATCCGCCGCAACCCCTTCCCCCTTCCATCAGTTCGTCCGGTTCAACATGCGTAACAGGAAGCGCAAGCAAGGATGTCCATCCCAGATTGTGCTTTCCCTTTACAAACTGGTTGAATTGATCCTCGTGGCATTCTCCGCATCTACTTTCGTCCGGAAACTCAGCCTGTTTTGCATCCTCAGCGGTTGTGTGTTTTACCCCGTGACATTCCGAACAGGTGATTTCTTCTTCGCTGTGAATACTCGAACGCCAATCGACCACCTGACCGGGACTCACTTTTAAATGGCAGGCAATACAGGGTTCTTCAACCTCAGTGGCCTGGCCGGAAAGACATAAGAAGACCAGGGAGAACACCATCAAGACAGCCCATACTATTTTCATTTTTTTGTCCTTTCTCATTGTTGTCCTAGAAAAATCCAGAAACGGTTTTTGGTAGACATAAGTGCTTGATTTGACATGTTCGTCAGATTCGATTGAAATTGAAGATCCCCTATATGCTCTGGAACCAGGGGTCTGGGGGTCTCTTTATCAAGCTCAAACCCACAAGACTCCTCTGCCCTTGCCGGCCCCCCCCATCTTCGAGACGAAAGGGCCTCCGGACAGGCACATACGAGGTCCGTCGCTTAAAAACAATTGTTCTGTGAGGCTGCTGCCATGTATGCAAAAATGAGGTGCCGTTCCACCACCTCCGGACAAATGGTTTGAGCTTGAAAAGAGGCCCACAGACCCCTGCTTCTCAGCACCGTTTTTGGACAAGAGTGATCCTTTTTCAGACAATTACAATGATCAAAATCTCTAGGAAACAGCTTCCTTCAATGGTTCAATTCCCAAGCGGTCGATCATCTTACCCAGTCGCTCACCCTTCTTGGCATTTGTTTGATAAAATTCAACGATTTTCTTTATTGTTTCCATGGCCTGGGTGTCATTCAGCCCTGTCATGAGTTCATTGGCAATGCGCGGACTGGCACCGACATTCCCTCCCGCCACCAGACTCCACCCGTCAGTCTCACCGATGAGCCCGATGTCTCTGACCCAGGACTCTGAACAGGACAGTCTACAGCCGGAAACGGCCATCTTGAATTTGCCCGGAAGTTCATAACCGTGATATAGCACATCCAGTTTCATGCCCATTCCCAATGCATCCTGTTTACCGAGTGAACAAAATCTGTTCCCCGGGCAGGCCCGGATGCTGCGCACGCATAGGCCCACTGCGGCACCTTTGTCCATTCCCAGCGCTTCCCACACACTGTCGATGTCCTCTTCCTTGAGTCCAACGATGGCGATCCGAGATGCACCGGTGATCTTTATCGCCTGCGCATCATATTTTTCAGCAATATCCGCCAGTTTTCGTAGAAGGTCAGGAGTTACGACGCCACAGGGTATGTGCGGCGCAATAGCATAAGTCTGTTTGTCTCGTTGCGGGATGGCCCCCTTTTCACCAAGTTTCAGCATCTTTATCACTACCTCCTTTCAATAGATTCACCGATGTCTTTCAATTTCTAGCAATTTTCGAATCAATATTCAAGTAAAGAAATCGCTTGAATCGGACTATCCACGGCCATAGGCCGTGGCCTTTCGCCCGATTCATGGCTTCGCCACCGCGATTTCAAAAGCATTTTTCAGGCAGAGCCAAATGACTTTGACCCCGCCCAAAGGGCGGGGTTTTCCAAGGTTAAATCAATTCATCATGTTTCTTCCCCCCCTGCCGGAAACCATTCTAACGCTCTTGCGCTTTGGGATTCACGCTAACGTTGCAAGAGTCGAGGATGCCGTTCGTAGATCCCGATGTAGTTTTCGGGGAGACTCTGCCCTTTCTCCCAACCAGTTGGGAGAAGAACCTCCAGTATTTTCTTGCACCTGAAAACCATTTGTCTTACTATGAATAAAGGCATTTTTATTTGGAGACTTGAGAGAAAAACACGGATGAGTAGTCAAATCGGAAACAGATCTATTCCAGTTTCATGAAGAGTTTTCACTCAAGATCGAGAGGAGAGTGAAGATGCCTTCCAAGGCACTCGAAGTCAATATTGAACAAAGTCGTGTTGATGTCACCATAAGCGAAAAGTACGGAATCCTCCTGGAAGTCATGTCCCGATATGACGGAATCATGGAGGGGCTGAATGTCTTTTTGACGGAGTTATGTCACCCTTACAAAAACTGGAGATTCATCGTAAAAGAGGCTCGAGGCTATGTCCTTGGCTACTATCACCTCCTGAAAACACATCCCAAGGGACCTGAAGCAGCAAGAATCTACATTGAGATATTCCTTGAGGCCATGGAGGCCTCTCAGGATGTGGAAGTCAAATCCGACGCTGCGGACAATCTCCTTCTCTTCCTCCAAAAAATAATCAAGGATTCAGGAGACGACTTTCCACAATTCCTGCCTGTGCTTGATCTTGGTTTCCAGTCCATTCACAAACTCGAAAATGAAGACTTCCACCTTTTTGTACAGAGTTTCTACCAGATCAATCGATTGGCCGGCGAGTTGCAGGAAAAGACCTCTTCTGACTATAGTTTTGGTTTCATCAACACCCTCCTCATCAAATACCTGAGGCATTCCTATTCCCATTGGCTGGGCCAAGAGGATCCCTTTGAATGGTTCACGAAAGAGACGAGTCAATCGGCCACCCGGTCGGGAATAATATGGGAGACGTTTAGCCCCATATCCCATGATCATCTCAAGAGATACCAAGACAGACTGGAATCCGCTGTCAGAGGAACGGAAAAAGGCTCCGTTGCTCTCTTGAAAGAACTCGTTCAGCTTCCCGGTTACAGACAGATA
>CAZCCX010000216.1:0-3917 GCA_964497115.1 uncultured Desulfobacteraceae bacterium | reverse complement strand
CCCCGCAATCGGGAGCAGCCTCTCGCCCAGCCCTACATGGAGCGCGGTGTGGATTCCGCCCATCTTGAAGAAGAACCCTCTTCAGGTTTATGACAATTCTTCAAGAATAAATTCATTCCAGTTTAATATTGTTTCTCCGTTCTCCAACTGCCTCCGGTTTTGTTTTTCTCCCAGTACATAAACCGGAACCTTGGGATTATCATTAATAAAACTGTTCAGGCCTGTTAAGCTTTCTCTTGAGATATTTTGAAATGATCTAATTTCTATGGCGTATAGGACCCTGTTCCCCCTGCAAAGGAGTAGATCAACCTCGGCGCCATGGTTTGTCCGCCAGTAATATAGTTGGATGTCAACGGGAACAACCCAAGCCGCTACGGTCTTTGACCTCTTCTCTTATCCTCACTTTATTTCGCTATGGTATTCCTGCAAAGACTTCACTCTTCCGTGTCCTTTTCGTACACTGACAATCCCCTTTGCAGCGGCGAGGGCCGCGGCCAGCGTGGTAATGTAAGGAATCTTATACTTTATGGCAGCCTTTCGAATATAGGAATCATCATGTTGACTCAACTTACCGATGGGAGTGTTGATGACCAGTTGTATGTCCCCGTTTTTTATGCTGTCTACGATATTTGGACGGCCTTCGTGCATCTTTAATATGGGCTCAGCAGAAATACCATTTTCCGCCAGAAACCTGCATGTCCCGTTGGTGGCCTTGATCTTGAATTTGAGTTGGTTAAACTGGCTGGCCACTTCGAGCACGGCCGGCCTATCCTTTTCAGACACGGTAAGCAATACCGTGCCCTCTGTTGGCAGGGTCTGTTGGGTCCCTTCTTGGGCTTTGAAAAATGAAAGACCAAAGGAATCCGCCAACCCCAGCACCTCTCCGGTGGATCTCATCTCAGGTCCCAGGATCGGGTCAACCTCTGGGAACATGTTAAAAGGAAAGACCGATTCCTTGACGCCGAAATGAGGAATGATTTTTGGACTGATATCAAGATCCGTCAGTTTTCTGCCCAGCATCACCTGTGTGCCAAGACGTGCCATGGAGATGTTGCACACCTTGGATACCAGAGGAACGGTGCGGGAGGCCCTGGGATTTGCCTCAAGGACATAGACCGCGTCGTCTGCAATGGCATATTGGATGTTCATCAGGCCCTTGACGTTCAGTTCAATGGCAATCTTTTTGGTGTAGTCGTATATGGTGTCCAGATGTTTGGTGGGGATACTGACCGGGGGGATGACGCATGCTGAATCTCCGGAATGGACCCCTGCCAGCTCGATATGCTCCATCACCGCAGGCACAAAGGCATCTGTACCATCCGCAATCGCGTCCGCGTCCGCTTCAATAGCATTTTCAAGGAATTTGTCGATGAGAATGGGACGTTCGGGGGAGACATCCTTTGCCGCCGCAATATAGTATTTGAGCATATCCTCATCATAAATGACCTCCATGGCCCTCCCCCCAAGGACATAAGACGGTCTGACCATCAATGGATATCCGATGGTTTCGGCCACTTTGAGGGCCTCTTCCAGGTTGGCGGCCATGCCCGATTCAGGCTGAGGAATACCCAACTTTCGCATCTTAAGTCGGAACCGGTCACGGTCTTCAGCCAGATCAATGGTATCCGGCGATGTTCCGATAATTTTGACCCCTGCGTCGGCCAATTCTCCGGCAATGTTCAAAGGGGTTTGTCCGCCGAATTGCACGATGACACCTTCCGGTTTCTCTTTTTTGTAGATGCTCAGCACATCCTCCACCGTAAGCGGTTCAAAATAGAGTTTGTCGGATGTATCATAATCCGTGGATACGGTCTCCGGGTTACAGTTGACCATGATGGACTCAAGGCCCTCATCACGAAGTGTAAATGCGGCATGAACACAACAGTAGTCGAATTCAATCCCTTGTCCGATCCGGTTTGGCCCGCCGCCGAGGACCATGATCTTGCGCGCATTGCTGGCCACTGTCTTGTCAGGCGCATTGTAGGTTGAAAAATAATAGGCCGCATCTTCAACGCCGCTCACAGGAACCGGTTCCCAGGCCTCCTCGATACCCAGGGTGGATCGTCTGTTACGGATCTCTTTTTCGGGACTTTGAAGAAGCTGGGAAAGGTATCGATCTGAAAACCCGTCTTTCTTGGCTTGGATCAAAAGGTCATCAGGCAGCTTCCCTTCACGGTATTTCAGAATCTCCTCTTCAAGATCCACCAGTTCCTTCATCTGTTCAATGAACCATGGCTTAATATAGGTCTTTTGAAAAAGTTCTTGGATATCGGCCCCTTTTCTGAGGGCCTCATACATGATGAACTGACGTTCACTGGAGGCCTCGCTCAGAAGATCCATGAGGTCTTCCAAGGGTTTTTCGTGAAAGTCTTTGGCAAAGCCCAGACCGTACCTTCCGGACTCCAAGGAGCGAATGGCCTTTTGAAAGGCCTCTTTATAATTCTTGCCGATACTCATGACCTCGCCTACTGCGCGCATCTGAGTCCCCAGTTTGTCTTCAACACCGGGAAACTTCTCAAAGCCCCACCGGGCGAATTTGACCACCACGTAATCTCCGGACGGTGTATACTTCTCCAGGGTCCCGTCACGCCAGTAAGGGATTTCATCCATTGTCAGGCCGCCAGCCAACATAGAAGAGATCAGGGCAATGGGGAAACCGGTCGCCTTTGAGGCCAAGGCTGACGACCGTGAGGTCCTGGGGTTGATTTCAATGACCACGACCCTTCCTGTTTTGGGGTCATGGGCAAATTGTATATTGGTGCCCCCGATCACCTGGATGGCCTCAACAATATCGTAGGAATACTCCTGAAGACGTTGTTGGAGTTCGGAATCAATGGTGAGCATGGGTGCGGTACAATAACTGTCGCCCGTATGAACGCCCATGGCATCGACGTTCTCGATAAAGCAAACGGTGATCATCTGATTCTTTGCATCGCGGACCACCTCAAGCTCCAACTCTTCCCATCCAAGAACCGATTCCTCCACAAGTATCTGGCCCACGAGGCTTGCCGCGATTCCGCGACTAGCAATCGTTTGCAGTTCTTCGATATTATATACCAGTCCTCCGCCCGTTCCTCCCATGGTATAAGCAGGTCGAATGACCACCGGATACCCCAGTTCCTCAGCGATCTTTTCAGCATCTTCCACAGTAAAGGCAGGCTGACTTCGCGGCATCTCAATGTTGAGACGATTCATGGTATCTTTAAATGCGATGCGATCTTCTCCCCGTTCAATAGCATCCACCTGAACACCGATGATCTTGACCCCGTATTTTTCCAACACACCGGCCTTTGAAAGTTCAGAGGACAGATTCAGTCCGGACTGGCCGCCAAGGTTTGGAAGGAGGGCGTCGGGACGCTCCTTTTCAATGATTTCGGTCATGGTCTGCAAATTGAGGGGTTCAATGTAAGTCACATCGGCCATGCCGGGGTCGGTCATAATGGTCGCTGGGTTGGAATTGACCAGCACAATCTCGTAGCCCAAGCTTCTCAAGGCCTTGCACGCCTGGGTTCCGGAATAGTCAAATTCACAGGCCTGGCCGATGATGATGGGCCCGGAACCGATAATCATCACTTTTCGAATGTCGTCACGCTTTGGCATAAAGACTCTCCTTTAAGTTTTGGGATGTTGCAATGGGTAAGTGAAAGAACTTCAAAAAAAACGGCCGTGGCTATGGGAGTTGTTCTTTTAATTTAAATTAAAGGACCGGACCATTTTTTAGCTGGGCCAATATAGAAAGGGCTCCCCATCGAGTCAAGGAGAAATTAGGAGAGGGAAGCTGAATGGTCAACAGACCGTCCTACTTCGTGTTGTGTCCCAGAGGTAACTCGAACAGAAAAGTACCTATTGCTGATTCAAAGGAGGGCATGGGGGTCTCTTTTCAGTTCCGCCACCCAAAAGACGCCCGAGCCCGCCCC
>CAZCCX010000215.1:0-3948 GCA_964497115.1 uncultured Desulfobacteraceae bacterium | reverse complement strand
CGGAATTCAGTGGAACTCTTTTTGAGATATCGTTTTGAGGGAACAGCCCATGCCTCATCTCTTACTTGATCCGTGAATATATGAAACAGCGCATTAGATTATCTTCCGTGGGTCGTTTTTTGTTTCAGTAGTGTCTTTCCGTGAGCCTTGCGCCTTGGGCCCTGAGCCATATCCGACTCGATGAAATGACGAGATGGATATTTGGCAGTTTATCTCAATGCGCCAATGCCCTATCTTTTTACCTGTATCACCTGCCCTGCCTCGAATGGTCCACCGCTCAAAGGTTTGGCCTCAACAGAAGCGTCTAGGACCTTGACCACCTCGATTTCCCCCACCTTGTCCCCTAGGAGGGGAAGGTTTCTGCCATCGAAGGATTGAATCGAGCCTCCTATCCCATAGACCTCGAAGACACTCCCATTTTCAAGACCGATATCTCTTCCCCCATCGACGAGAAGGCCTTCCGTGTCCACGGAAGTGACCCTACTGCGCCAGGGATGAGCCCTCAGTTCTTCCGTAATCACTTCAGCCTGGTTTTCGATAATTTCAGAGAGTGCCTCATTGAGAGTTGTTCTTTTTAGCGTTGACTTCCTTTCTTCTCCTTCGCCACTTGATGAGGCCTCGCTTTCTACACTCTCCAGATGGGAGAGAAGAAAACCGCCATTGATGACGTCAATGACATTGACAATCAGGGTAATATCCACTTTCTGTTTGGTCTTCCGGAAGGGCCATATTCCCTCACGCCTACTGTTCGTTTCAAAAGGGCTCAAAGCCCCCACGATCATGATGTCTATTCCCATTTCATCTGCACTTTTGATGAGTGCTGGATTAACCATGAAGACGGATTCCGAGGTCAGAACGATATGAGATGATGGTGTGGTTTTCATTCCTTTTATTACAAGAAAACGTCCGGTTTTCTCCAACAACCCCTCAAGATCAGCCGCTGTTTGTGCCGTAATCTTCTCCCCTACATCGGCCTGGTCAAGGAAAGGCACGACCCAAACTCGCTTTTTTATCTTATCCTCGTCCCGCGGCATCACCGTGTTGTAAAGAGATCCTATTGTTCCACAGCCGATCCCCTGGATCAGAAGAAGCAATATGAGAGTGGGACGCATAATTGTCAAAACAACCCGTATCATTGAATAACCTCCTTAAGAACTCCTCACTTCTTCCGGTGTGGTTCAACCCCTGGTTGTTGGGTAGATAGGGGCATGAAGAGTGCCCTAAGACTCCCAGAATCAGCAGATAATGTCAAATGAATCAAACTCTCCCTGCCAATCCTCGGTGGTTTCGTAAACCTTTGTAACCCTTGCGCGGGAAGGACCGTGATGACACCATGCCACCAGCTGTCCCACCTGCTTTTCCGGCCCTTCGGCCAGGACTTCAACCCCTCCATCCATTCTGTTCTTGACCCAACCCCGGACACCCAGGCCTAAGGCCTCCTGCATGGTGGAGTCTCTGAACCAGATCCCTTGAACCCGGCCTTCTATAATCAGTCTAACCCTGATTTCATCCACGGCCTCCTCCTTCTTGGCGATTTTGCAGTCTTTATTATGACAGATCAAGAGTAACAAGACAGGCCGGAAAGAAAAAACATCCTGTCAATCCTGTCAAAAGGTCTTCTACTCCTCCGCCAACAATCTCAAGAACGCCTCTTCTTGAAGGATGCCCACACTCAGATCCCTGGCCTTTTGGAGTTTAGAGCCCGGAGAATCGCCCACCACCAGGTAATCCGTGCCCCGTGTGACGGAAGAGCCCACCTTCCCTCCCTTCCTGACGATTTGTTCTTTGGCCTCGGAACGCTTCATGGATTGAAGGGTTCCGGTGATGACAAAGCTCTTGCCCTGGAAAGGGGTATCACTTACAGGCGAAAGGTCATGAAAACGAATCCCGGCTTTCAGCAGACGCCGAATATGGTTTTGATTGGATTTGTCCGAAAAAAAAGAAACCACACTCTCCGCGATCTGAGGGCCGATCTCATCGATGGCTTTGAGCGTCTTCTCTTCAGCCTGCTGAAGACTCTCAAGGCTTTCGTGTTCTTCTGAAAGCCGTTTAGCCACGTGTTCTCCCACGTGTCTGATCCCCAGGGCATAGATGAAACGGGGAAGGGTGGTGGTTTTGCTCTGTTCAATAGCCGCGAGGAGATTCTGAGCAGACTTCTCGGCGATCTTGTCCAATTCCATCAGGTCTTCAAAACGCAGGTCATAGAGATCAGCGGCCTCTCTGACCAGGCCCTTGTCCATCAGCTGAGAGACAATCTTGTCTCCCAGGCCGTCTATATCCATTCCCCCCTTTGAAACAAAGTGTTTCAAGGATTCCTTGATCTGGGCAGGGCAGTCGGGGTTGGGGCACCTGAGCACCACCTCTCCCTCTCTCTGGAAGACCTGTGAGGCACAGGCCGGGCATTGGGTCGGCATCACAAAGCGTTTTTCCCTTCCCGTTCTCATGGATGTGATGGGTTTGACCACCTCGGGGATGACGTCGCCGGCCCTCTGGACGATCACTGTGTCGCCTTCGCGAACTCCCTTCTTTTCGATCTCCTCCTGGTTGTGCAGAGTCGCCCGTGAAACCGTAACCCCTGCGATTTCAACAGGTTCAAGGTGAGCCACAGGAGTGAGGGCCCCGGTGCGTCCAACCTGCACGTCTATCTTGATGATCCTTGTGGTCTCCTGGGTCGGTTTGAACTTATAGGCCATGGCCCATCTGGGACTGCGGGACTTCTGGCCAAGGCGGGCTTGAAGGGCAAGCCGGTTGACCTTAATGACCGCTCCATCGATCTCATAGGGAAACTGATTCCTTTGTTCTTCTAATTGGTGACAATAATCAACAATTTCCATCAGATCCTGACAGGCTTTCATATGGGGCCTGTTTACTCGGAGACCCATTTGTTGGATGGCAATCATCCATTCCAGGTGGGTTTCAAGGCTTAGACCTCTGATTTCTCCTGTTCCATAGCAGAACATATCCAGGGGTCTTGTGGCGGTTATTCTGGGGTCCAGTTGCCTCAGGGAGCCGGCTGCCGCATTTCTCGGGTTGGCAAAGCCGGGAAGGCCCTTGTTCGCCCTTTGCATGTTCAGTGCTTCGAAGGCCTCGATCTCCATATAGACTTCACCCCTCACTTCTATGAGTTCGGGTATGGGTATGTCCTGGGTAAGGGGCCGCAGAACCAGGGGAACGGAGAGGAGGGTCTTGATGTTGGCCGTCACATCTTCTCCCACGTCACCATCTCCTCTGGTGGAGGCCACCCTCAGTTTTCCGTCTTCGTAGACCAATTCCACGGCCACCCCATCGATTTTTGGCTCTACCGTGTATTGGGGGTGAGTGTCTTCTCCCAGGAATCTTTTGGTTCTGACGTCAAAGTCCCTAATATCTTTTTCGTTGAAACCATTCTCCAGGCTGAGCATGGGGTTGCGGTGTCTGACTTGGGTGAAGGACTTGTGAGGTTTGTCTCCAACCCGTTGGGTGGGGGAGTCGGAGGTCACCCATTCAGGGTGCTTCCGTTCCAGTTCCAATAATCGCTGGAAGAGCCTGTCATAGGCGGCATCCGATATTTGCGGGTCATCCAAGACATAATACCGATGATTGTGATATCGGATCTGCTCCCGGAGATCGTCTAATTCTTTCTCGTGGTTCACGGTTCAGTTTTCCTCACATTTGGAAGATTGTCCGGACCTCGTCCGGACTCCACACCCTTTGGGCGGGTCCCCGATTTCCCCGTAGGATTGTCCGTTCTCACTCCATAGTGTCGTGTCCCAGAAGTAGCTCGAATAAGAAAGCCTCTGTTAAGGATTCAAAGGGGGGCATGGGGGTCTCTTTTCAGTTTCGCCACCATCTGTTCAGAGGTAGTGGAACGGCATCAGGTTTATGCATGTTTTGAAGCAGGCCCACAGAGCCATATCACCACAGCGACGGGCATTCTTTGTGCCTGTCCACCGAGCGTTGTCCGCTTTG
>CAZCCX010000214.1:0-3979 GCA_964497115.1 uncultured Desulfobacteraceae bacterium | reverse complement strand
CATTCGGGCCGTCGCGACATCCATTTTAGACCCATCAGGGAAGACAAGAACGGCAGTCCCGAATTTGCGGTGGCTTCTGACCCGTACTTCGTGGTGTTGGGAGAACTCGTAGGCAAATTTGATGCCATCTCCTTCAACAACAATGTCCACGTCAAGATTCTCTTGCCTCAATAATAGATCGCGAACGAAACCTCCTACTAGGTACACGTTATATCCTAAAATATCAGCTATATTACCAATATTTTTAAACAGATTGATTAGCTTTCTTGGTAGCCTCTCTTTCAGCATGGCCGCCATGTTTTTCTGTTTTTCAAAATGTGAGACATGTCGGGAATCATACAGAAAATTAGGGATGACCGGTCCTCCCACGAGGATATTCATAAGGTCGGTTCGGGTTATGACCCCGGCAACTCGACTTTCCTTTAGAACAGGGAGAATACGCAGTTTGTTCTTGATGATAAGGTCCTGGACTTTCCCAAGAGGGGCATCGGGGGTTACAGAGGAAAACTCAATATTCATATACTCTTTGATTCGAATGTGCCCCAGACCAAAATAGACGGCCTTTTCCACAATCTGTCTAGTGATATACCCCTTGAGGTGATCCTCGTCATCAATGACGAGGAGGACATTGATATTGTATTTTGTCATTGTGGTGGCGGCCTTCTTGATGGGCTCATCGGGATGGATATGGATGGCCGGTGAAGACATCATGTCCCTCGCCTTTTTCTGCGGGTTGACGCGACTTCTGAGCAAGGCCTGAAGAGATCTCTCCATTTGTATCAAAGTCTTGTTCTTGATAGTGGCGGAGGCCGCCTGAGGGTGTCCGCCACCTCCGAAAGCGAGGGCTATTTCAGCCACGTTGACGTCCTCCACATGGCTCCTGGCCACAAGGTAAATCTTGTCATCCATCTGTGCAAGAGCGAAGACCACGCTTAGGTTCTCCATGTCCATGAACTTATGGACCAGGAATGCGAAATCGCCGATATAGTCCTCACTGATGACCTTAGATGTAACAATCTCTATCCCATTAATCAAAAAGGTTTTTGCCGATTTCGTGAGATCGTTAAGCAACCACACTTGTTCGGCGGTAAGTTCCTTGACAAGCATATCCGCGACAAGGTTGAGGTTGGCCCCTTGTTGAATGAGCCATGCGGCGGCCAAGAGATCCTCAGGTTGTGTGGAGGGAAAGGTGAATGAACCAGTGTCTTCATGGATTCCCACGCACATGACAGTGGCCTCATCAGGTGAGATATGGATGCCTCTTTCTTTGAGGATATCTGCGAGAATTGTCGTGGTAGAGCCCGTTTTCCTGATGACTTCTATTTCTCCACGTATATCATCCTCGGAGTCAGTGTGGTGGTCATAGATGTGGATCTCCACATTATCATTATCGACTAATCGGGCAAAATTCCCTATCCGGCTTTTTTGTCGAGTGTCCACGAGAATGAGCGTTCTCACTTGGGCAAGATCAATCTTTTTCATCTTGGTGGAATTGAAAATATATGAGGTTGAATGGAGAAAGAAATTCCGGATATTCTTTTCCTGGGACCCGGGGAAAACAAGGGTTGCCTCGGGGTAAAGCTTTTGGGCAGCAATCATAGAGGCCAACGCGTCAAAATCAGCGTTGATGTGGGTAGTGATGACCTTCTCATGTGTCACAGCAGATCTATAGCTCCTAATCCTTGCTCTCATCAGCAAAACAGCCTTGTAGACAGAGGTTTTTATGGGTCAATGTCTTTTTGCGAAATACTATCATATTTGCCAATGATGTGTCATTGTATTGTGAGGATCGCCGGCCACGGAGATATCTCAAGGGAGGTTGGGGTGGTGCGCAAGGATTCTTTTTGGAAAAGACCGTGCGCCTATACGTCTGAAGTGGTGAAGGGCTGAGAAGCCCGTCACGGGGGATTTGGATCGTGTAACAATTATACTGCTGAAAATGTCAGCTATAATCCCTTGACTTTCTCCTCTGTTTCCTGCGTCTTTTTGCAGTCAATGCAAAGGGTCGTTACAGGACGGGCTTTTAACCTTTCCGTGGAAATCTCTTCTTCACACTCCTCACAAATCCCATAGGTGCCCTGCTCAATCCGTTCAAGGGCCTCTTTGATCTTACCGATCAATTTCCTCTCTCTGTCTCTTATCCTCAAGGTGAAGTTCCTGTCTGATTCCAACGTTGCCCTATCTGAAGGGTCAGGTAGATTTTCTTTATGGGAGGTCATGCCACTTACTGTTTCACTGGCTTGATTAAGAAGCTCATTGATCCGTTCATTGAGCAGCTTTTTAAAAAACTCCAGCTTTTTCTTAGTTAATTTGGCCATGAGAATTTCCTTTAAAAAAAAAGAAGTTGTAATGTAAAATTAATGTAAAATCTAGCATAAACCACACTCATCACTTCTTTATTTTATGCCAAAGACCCTTTGCTTTTTTCGATTTCTTAGACGCCTCAACCTCTGCAAATTCTGCCAGAATGTCTTTCTGGCGGGGTGTCAATTCTTTTGGAATTTTCACGGTGATCTTTATGAAGAGGTCACCTCGTTCATTCCTCCTTAGAGTCGGCATGCCTTCGCCCGAGACGGTCAAAATATCTCCCGGTTGTGTTCCGGTCGGTATATTGAATTCTTTTCCGCCGTCTTGTCCAAGAACCGGAATCTCAATTTTGGCCCCTAACGCCGCCTGTACAAAGGATATGGGGATCTCACACAAAAGATGATCTCCCTCACGGGTGAAAAAATCATGGGGTTCAAGGCGAATAACGACGAAAAGATCTCCGGGTGGGCCCCCGAATTCTCCAAACTCACCTTCACCGCGCAATCGTAATTGTGATCCGGTATCTACACCAGGGGGGATCTTGACGGTAATTTCTCTCTTGACCTTGACTTTGCCCCCGCCTCTACAGTCCAAGCAAGGATCTGTTATGATACGCCCTTCACCGTTACAGCTAGGACACGTGGTGCTGATCTGAAAGAATCCCTGGGAGCGAACCACCTGTCCTCTGCCTTGGCATGTGGAACAAATCTGAGGTTCATGGCCAGCGGCGACACCTGATCCCCGGCAATTCTCACATTTTTCCCATCTGTGAAAAACAATCTCTTCTTCTTTCCCTGAAAATGCCTCTTCTAAGGAAAGCTCCAAATCATAGCGAAGGTCATTGCCGGATTTGCCCCTATTCCTTTGCCTTTTTCCTCCTAAACCAAAGAAATCTTCAAAAATATCCCCAAAACTGGAGAAAATATCCTCAAAACCGCCGAAGCCTCTAAAACCGGTTCCCTGTAGACCTTCATGCCCGAATCGATCATACAGTTCTCGCTTTTCCTTATCCCTGAGCACTTCGTAGGCCTCAGAGGCCTCCTTGAAGCTTTCTTCGGCCTCCTTATCACCCGGATTCTTGTCCGGATGATATTTCATCGCCAGTTTTCTATAGGCCCTTTTTAGCTCCTCTTCTCCGGCATTCTTAGGAACCTCTAAGACTTCGTAATAATCCCTTTTAGGCATGGTCAGTTATACTTCCTTCAACCATCCGATTTCTCAGCTTTCTGCTCCTCTGCCTTCTCTCCATCCGGCAGCAGTTCCGCGCTCTCATCTTTAACTTCCAGCAAGCTTTCGTCCTTCTCCTCTTCAGAAAGATCGGTCTCATCAATAGGTTTAGCCTTATGGACAGTCCCTGCGGCAATTTCTCTGAGGGCCGTTACCACGTCCCTGTTTTTTGTGATGACCGTGGGGTCGACGCCTTTCCTCAACTGTCTGACCCGCTTAGCGGCCATATGAATGAGGGCAAACCGGTTGTTTACTTTTTGCAGGCAATCTTCTACTGTAATACGTGCCATGTGTTGTTCTCCTGTGGCTTGAAGCGCTGAGATTATTCGAAGGTCGTATTTAAATAAACTTTATTTTTTACCACCTCTCATGTTAAATGTAAAGATTATTCCAGTGAGGGAAACCACAAAATTTTTGGAGCGATTCCTCCATGTTGGCCAGAGTC
>CAZCCX010000213.1:0-4028 GCA_964497115.1 uncultured Desulfobacteraceae bacterium | reverse complement strand
AAGGAAAATCGAGTCAGTCTTGAACAGCTTTTCCATAGCTGAGTGTATGGTATGAATGGGTGGGGGGGAGCTACGCCACTTAACGGATCTCCCCTGGAAGCCTCCCTCCGTCTTGTAAGAACCTCCTAAGACACGCATCAGGACTGGGATGGTTTTCATCCCCTACCATCTGATAAGCCAGGGCAGGGCAGTTGCCTGTACAATAATTAACATATTCACAGCCTTGACAAAAGGTGAATCCGCTCAAAGGGATATTGCATCGTTCCCTCAGCCTTTTGAGCTCAGGATGGTCCTGCCAGACTTCTTTGAGATCATCCTTGTTGATACGTCCCAACGGGATATGACTCAACTGGATGCAGGGAACCATGACCCCATCCGCGCGAACGGCGAGTTTTTCGGTCGGCCCTCCGCAACCCGTCAGATAACCTCTGTCATACATCTGTTCTTGACCCTGATTGTGAGCCTCCGTCATTTCAAGCCACGCAACCGCTTCAGCCAGCGGGCCGGCGGACGCGCTGATTCGCCCATGATATTCTTTATTGAGCCTCAAAAGGGTCTCCATGGCCAGAGACCGTTCTTCGGTGGTGAGTTGAATCATCTCGGCATTCTGCCGGCAAAGCCCCATATACGAAGCGGCGTTTGTTGAAAAGTTGTCAAGGCCGATATCATTGAACAGAAGATGTGCAATGGCATCCAGGTCTCTGACATTATGTCTGTGAATGGTCACCCTGACGGAAACGGGGACATGGTGTTTTTGAAGATGCTTCACCCCTGTGATCGCCTTATGAAAACTTCCCCTTCCCCTGAAGGAATCATGGGTCACCGGAATTGAGCCGTCAATGGAGACCTGCACCCCGTCACAGCGGCCGGTTGAAAAGAGAAAAGAGGCCATCTCTTCCGTGATCAATGTGCCATTACTGAGGATATTGAACCGCATACGATTCTTGACGATTCCCTTAATGAGATCTCTTAAATCTTCCCTAAAAAAGGGCTCTCCGCCCTGTATTGTGACATCAAAGACCGCGCAGTGATTGAGTTCCTCAAAAAATGTAAGCCATTCTTCCGTGGGCAGATCCAAATCCACATCACCGGCACTGCTGAAATGGCTACAGTATTTGCAGCGAAGGTTACATCGGCCGGTGATGGCTAGATCCACTGACTTTGGGGTTCTTGGGATATTCATACTCATATTTCGAATTTATCCTCTTGCTCTTACCGCGGACAACTGACAACAATCAACGGACAGGATCACTCAAGGCAGCAGTGAAAAACCAAAGATAGCCATGTTGCCGAAGGCATGGATCATGATGGGAACGATGAGGCTTCCTTCCATTTCATAGGCCGCAGCAAACAAAACACCTCCTATCATTTGGGTGATGGGGAGTCCGCTACTCCCAAGATGGGGCAGTACAAAAAAGAAGGTGCTTAGGGCAAGGGCAACGGGCACACCCCATCTCCTGAAAAAACCATAGAGGATTCCCCTGAAAAAGGTCTCTTCAGCTATGGGTGCTATGATGCCACCCACCACAAAAAAAAGGAGGATGTCCGTATGCCTCGAAGGCAAGGGTGTCCGCATGAGAGCAAGGGGATCTACTTTAAAAAGAAAGAGGAGAAGAAACGCTGAAAAGACGATCACTCCGAAACCGGCTGACCAGATGAATCCTTTCTTGATTCCTGGAAATATCTGAAATGTTGCTAATCCGATGGAGTGGAGTCCGTTTCCGCGGACCGACACAATCAGTATAATCAAGCCAATCTCAAAGAGGCGTGTCAACCCAAGAAGCGTTATCCCATTCCATGGAATCCTGGAAACCGAAAGCCACCTCGCTCCTTCGATACAGGAGATCGCCGCAAGGCATATGAGAAGAGTCTCTATCTTGATTTGTTTTGTTTCCATCCGAGGTTCCTCAAGGCGTTATAAGCATAGCGTTGGTTGCGCCAATCAGTGGATGTTTCCATTCTCTCAAAAATCTCGTGAATGACCCTTTCCTTTCCCCTTCGACCCAAAACATAGAAGGCCCGGCTTATCACATTGGAATGGGGGTCATCCAGGAAGGCCATAAGATCTTCAACCGTTTCGGATCGTCGGCTAACCCTCAGAGTATTGACCAACCAGTACCGCTCAGGCACATGAGGGCTGTCCAGTAATCGTCGATAGTCATAATCGGCGATTTCCAGCCTTTTCCGCTCAATGGTTTTAAGCGCTGTGATCCTGTCACCCAAATTCTCTGACTGCAATGCATTTTCCACGTCCTCTTCACCCATGACTTTTCCCCCGGAAAAAGAAAGAATCACCAGTAGACTTGTTCCTGTTATGAAACAGAGGGTTGAGGCTGTCACATAGGCGGTCTTTGAATCCAGGAAGAGAACAATAAGAAAACGGAAGAGGCTATAGAGAAGAATATACAGGATGACGGGAAACCCAATCAAGAGTGAGATAAAGGTGAACTGTCTGAAAAAGGAATTGCTATCAGTCTTTGAAGAGAATTCTTTCAGTACGGGGCCAGGGTTGGAAAGAAAATCCTTGAGGTCAGTTTGAAGGATTGCTTTCCCTTTGTTCTCAAAGACAAGGGTCGCGTCTTGTTCCGTGACCTTGAGGTCAACGATCCCGGCTCTGCCTATATTCAGATAGTCATGGTCAAGTAATTCTTTTTCCAGAACATCTGACACAGATGTTTTCTGAATATCATTGAGGTTACAGGTCTTGATCAATTTTTGGTCCAAGGTTTCAAAGGCATTTGTAGGGTAGCAGGTGTAATCATAGTAGAAATTAGTCACTCTTGTTCCCAGGGAATTGGACAGAAGCAGACTGTCTCTAAGGTTCAAGAAAAGGTGCTTGTCCATCTGAGATGTCCATAGTACAGCCAGCATGAGAAGGGGAACAGCGTGAATGGTTCGGTTTACCCATGCTTTTTCTTCTGCTCTGGGCGGCATGTATTTCAAAGTGGCGACAAAAACGACAAGTGGGATAAAAATAAAATAGAGCGTGACCATAGGGGAAAAGCCCCGATAATTCACGGCCACAAGGGATCCCAACCAGAGGAGTGAATAGGGAATGATGGCGATTCTCTTTCGCCCGAAAAAACGATCCCAAGTCCAGGCGGCAGAAAGAGTGATGAGAGAGAGGCCCGCTCCCATGGTCAAAGTAAAAAGGAGACCTCCAAAAAAGGCAGGGCCAAATTGCTGAAGATGAGGCATGGTCCGTTCATTGGGGATGGGAAGGTAACCCGCATTTTTTACAATAACAAGCGAACGATAGAGTTCCCCATTGGACAGATAGACTTGAGCAGTGGAAATAGCCTGGGCGGTAAACAGACCAAAAAGGAGTGCAAGGAATGGATAGAACCATCTGTTTTTCATTTTATGAGAGGGTTACGTTTTGGCCAAGGGATTTGTTCTTGACGTAAGAAAAACTAATTGAAACGATATGTTAGCTTTGTCCTAGAGACAAGAGAATCCCGATTCATCCTGTTCGGTCACGCCTCCAAAAGCGAAGCGTCTCCGCTGAACAGCCAATCAGTGCCGGGATCTGTGGTCCAGTCAAATAGAGACAGATTTCGGTGTCAATCAACAAAACATAGTATTATTCGATAGGCCGATCAAGGCTTTTTCTTTGAGAACCCTCTGTCTCTCATAAAGAAACCCAGGGGTCCGTCAAGAATAGCGGGAGAGTATTGAGTCGCTTCATGCTAAAAGGCGGAACTCTGTTTAATGTTAAGTATATATAAATTTAAATAAATGTTATATATTGACAAATACTTAGTCTTAGGTATAATAATAGACGCATTATTCTGAAATGAAGAAATGAACATCTCAAGACTAACATAGGAGAATCCCAGGAGAAAATCTTCATGTCCCTGGCCAAATTATTTCTTGTCAACTGATGAGAGTCTATTGTTACGATTTTCTGACATCGTGACAGACAAGAAAGGATGTGAAGCTGAGCAACTCTCATACCGTGAGAGTGCTCAGTTGTGAGGTTAAACAACAAGTCCATAGGGCGGGTTCTGTGTACAGACAGGAATCAG
>CAZCCX010000212.1:0-4041 GCA_964497115.1 uncultured Desulfobacteraceae bacterium | reverse complement strand
CACCCAAAAGACGCCCGAGCCTGTAACCGCCCCCAAAGTGAGCAAGTCTCAGTGGACAGGCACAAAAAATGCCCGTCGCTGTGGCGACATTGCTCGTGGGGCTGCTTCATAATATGCAGAATTATGGTGCCGTTCCACTACCTCTGGACAGATGGTGGCGAAACTGAAAAGAGACCCCCATGCCCCCCTATCACGTGTCATAGAATCTGCTCAGAATAATGGAAGTTATTTCTAGGACACGACACTAGCAGATGTATTCAGCGGGTAAGTAAACTTGCCGTCTCAACAAAAAACTGCCCCTGAAGAACGCTAAACCTAAAGAAATGAGCGAATGAAGTCTGCGACCTCCTTTTTCCCTCGAAACACACATATTGCCCTTCGCAAAGGATGTCAGCCTCAAGAGAGAGAAGCAGGGTCAAAGATTTCACGTGTGATCTTCATTTAGGAAACTCTTCATTTCAAAATACCCCGGCGCAATTGACAATCGAACGGAACCCACCTGATCGATGCGCATAATCTGGCACCCAACCTCCTCCAGTCTTCTAAGAGTGTCTAAGTGGGGAAATCCAAAGTAATTGCCGCGGCCACAAGAAATAATACACAGCCTCGGTTTGACCTCCTGGAGAAATAGCTCCGAACATGAACTCTTGCTGCCGTGGTGCGGGGCTAGTAGGATGTCGCTCTTGAGGAGACGTCCGGCACTTGAAACAAGTGTCTCCTCACCGGCTTGCTCCACATCCCCTGGGAAGAGCACCGACTTTCCGCCGTAGGTCAGTCTTAACACCAAAGAATTATTATTCAATCCGCCAGAACCCTTCGAAGACCGCGACTTGCCTTGATCTGGTCTCGGATGCAATACTTCGATTCTTACCCCGGAAATCTCCCTCCCCGTCATCAGATCACCGGGGAAAAGCTTTTTGATCTCTTTTTCCTCAAGTATTTTCATCAAATCTTTGAATGATTCGTTTTCCACGTCGTCACCATTGGACCAGAATTCCTTTGCATGAAAATGGGAGGCAATGAAATGGAGACCATTCATATGATCTGACTGAGGATGGCTCATCACGAGATAATCCACGCGAAGCATCTTTGAACGCCAGAGAAAGGGGGCCACCACGTTCTTTCCCAGATCAAACGTGCTCCGGGAAAACCCGCCCCCGTCTATAAGCATCCTTTGTCTTCCCGGGAATCGTATTAAAGCGGAGTTACCCTGACCGACGTCAAGGAATGTCACTTCAAGGTGCGGATTGAACCGTGTCTCATATGTCCAATAAGAGAAGTCTCCAGCAGCGAGAAGAAGGACGGACACAAGACCCGCCTTGGTCCAGGGCCAACGCCTGAGAAAAAAGATGAAAAAGACAAAGCCGTAAAAAAGCAATATCTCAAAAGGGTTTGGTGTAACGACCCATAGAGAAGCCCATGGGATTTGGCTCCAGAATCGGATGATCGCACTCATCCATTCCATGCCCCAAGCTCCCAATTGTAGGGCCAGATCAGCCAGAGTTAAGGAAACAGGGAGAGCGGCCGCTGATAACAGCCCGAGAGGTATCACCCAAAGACCCAGGATAGGCACCGCCATGAGGTTCGCTGGAAGTGCCACCATTGAGACACGGTGGAAATAGAACGACACGATGGGGAACAGAAAGATCATGGCAGAGGCACTGACGGCAAGAAGCCCCCCCAGATACCTATATAGACGGAAAGTGAGACTCCCGCTTTTTGTATGCGCATCCAGAGGAGCAAGAATCTTTCTGTAAATCGGAGGGGCTAACCATAAGATGCCAATAACTGCACAGAAAGATAGCTGAAACGAAATGCCGAAAAGTGATTGGGGATTTATGGCGAGAACCGCAAAAGCAGCCACGGCTAAAGTCGACCAAGTCTCTTTTTCACGGCCCATTATGATGGAGAAGAGGTATGCAAGGGCCATAATCATAGCCCTTTGACTGGAGACCTGAAAGCCGGCAAGAAACGCATACACGATCACAGGGACGCATGTCATGACGGCCGCCAGTTTCCTGATGTCCGTCTGAAGGGCAAATCGATAAGATATAGACAAAAGCCCCTTGAAAAGGGCATAGGCAAGCCAGCCAACAAGTCCTATGTGCAGCCCTGAAACGGCAAGAAGATGTCCCAAACCGGTGATATTGAAAGGTTCTCTCATCTTCCGACTGACATTTTGAGTCTCGCCGAGGATTATGGCCTGGAAAAGGGCCTGGTTTTCTGGGGAAAGATTCTTTTGAAAAAGATGCCTAATGGGCCTTCTCGCCTTCTCAAGGATGTCAAGGGGAACACCCACCCTTCCCATTCCCATAGGGACAATTTGCCTTCCGTCTGATACCGCAGCAGCGCAAGAAAAGCCTTTTAGATCCATGTCCAGTTCATAATCATAGCGTCCGGAATTATTAAAGTTCTCAAACGGCCTAAGGCGGGCTGGAAATCGAATCTTCTCCCCCGGGCTGAAATACCTGCCATGATTGTATATGCTTATCTGAAGTTTTTCTCTGACCGATTTTGTGCTCCCTTGATGGAACAACGAATCAGCCCTGAGCACAAGCCTCACCACCTCCCTGCTCACCTTTGCCGGTTCAAGCACCGTCCCCTCAATGACCACCAACTCCCGCTGGCTGGCCAAAGGGACTAAATCCCACTTCTGATGGCCATTGAGATCGAGAAGGATGCCAACAAGAAAGAATGTATAAAGAAGGCAAAAATATCGAAACCGGGAAGAGAGGAATACAGAGAGGATCAGGGTGCAACTGAATCCAGAAAAAAGGATAATGAAAAGGGATGGGTCGGGAGAGTATCCCGTATGTCCTACCAGGATACCCCCTGTAAAACAAAGCAGAATGGGAATCAAGGGGCGATGAAACATCTCAGGTTTTAGCGACTTGGGTAATTGAAATTCACTTTCTATTGTTTTGCCCATGGACAGAATTTGAGGATTTCTGATAAAGGCAAATGGATACCTCAGGTCTTTTCTCTCCAGATATGAGCACCGAGGTCTCGGAATTTTACTTCCAGTGACTCGTAACCCCTATCCAAGTGGTAGATTCTTCCGACTTCAGTTTTGCCTTCTTTGGCCACCAGGCCAGCCAAGATTAGAGATGCACTGGCACGAAGATCAGTGGCCATGACAGGGGCAGCCAATAAACAATCCTTTCCTCGCACCAAGGCCTGGTCTCCATTGATCTCAATATCTGCTCCCATCCTTTTAAGTTCACTGACATGAATGAATCTGTTCTCAAATATGGTCTCTTTGATGATACTTGAACCCTTTGCTATACACATAAGCGCCATAAACTGCGCTTGAAGATCCGTGGGAAATCCCGGAAATGGCATGGTCTTGATATCCACACTCTCAATGGACTCTGCTCCCTTCACACGAATTCTCCCGGCCATCAGCTCCATGTCTGCCCCTACAGACTGCAGCTTCTCGATAACGGCAGACAAATGTTCGGGACAACACCCATCGATCATGATATCACCTCTTGTGATGGCCGCAGCTACCATAAATGTTCCCGCCTCAATCCGATCGGGGATGATGGTGTGTTGTGTTGCTCTCAGGCTCTCGACACCGTCAACAACAATAGTATCCGTTCCATCCCCTTCAATACGAGCTCCCATCCCGCGAAGCATATCTGCTAGATCCTGAACCTCAGGCTCCTTTGCGGCATTGCTCAATATGGTCTGCCCTTCCGCTTTTACTGCCGCCATCATGACATTCTCTGTCCCGGTAACAGTGGGGATATCAAAGAAAACATGCGTCCCCTTCAATCGTTTTACCTGTGCGTTGATGTATCCCCCCTCCAAATACATATCGACACCCATGGCAGCCAAGGCTTTCAAATGGAGGTTAACGGGTCTGGCACCAATGGCGCAGCCCCCTGGCATAGATATCCTGGCCCTTCCAAGTCGGGACAAAAGGGGGCCGAGAAGCAGGATAGAGGCCCTCATGGTCTTGACGAGATCATAGGATGCCTCATCTTCCCTTAGGCCATCTGAATTGACAGAAAGCACGCCTTCTTCTTCTTGGAAGAC
>CAZCCX010000211.1:0-4066 GCA_964497115.1 uncultured Desulfobacteraceae bacterium | reverse complement strand
GGGGTCTATTTTGTCTCTCTTATCTCAAACTACAATAAGGGTCTGATCGCCGGCTGGCTCATCACCCTCGGTTTGGGCGGTCTGATTCACACACTCTATCTGGGCAATCCTTTACGGGCCTGGAGGATTTTTCTGAAACCCCAAACATCGGAATTATCCAGAGGGGTTTGGGGCATGACCATCTTCGGCGTCCTCGGGTTTATCCAGATCGTCACGTCCTTTGATCCGTCTCAAGGCATCGGGTTCAGCATGCCTTTCAGAATCGTGACAGGCATACTGTGTATTGTGATCATCATGCACGGCTTCACCACCATGAACGTCATGAAGGCGTTGCCTTCCTGGAACTCAACCATGTTGCTGCCCTTGTCCCTGGTATCAGGCATCTGGGTGGGCAGCCAGGTTGTACAATCCATGTTCCTCTTGTTCCGGGAACCCAACGTGGATATGGCAACTTTTGAAACATGGTCTCTACTGCTGTTGTTGGTCTATATCGGCTTCATTTTCCTCTACATCCTGGGCTCGTTCCATTCATCGGAAACAGCAAAGATTTCCGTCATAGATTGGATCAAAGGGACCGGGGCCAAAGTATTCTATCCCTTCATATTTACGGGAATGGTTATCCCGCTGATCATTACCTTCTATATGTTTGGATCTGAGGTAGATCTCCCCGTTATTCTTGTCCGACTGCTCTTCGTGACCGTAGGGGATTTGATGCTGCGCTATGGGCTCATGAAAAGCGCCTATTACACTCCCTTGATATAGTGATCCCCATGGTCGCGCAATGGAAATGAAAGGCGGTCTGCGACACGGAACTCAACAGGGCGAGCCGTGCGGTGTATTTTTTAACCCGTTGAGCACAAGCACGGCACCAACAGTGGATTGTAAGAATGTTACAGAAGGAGGGTTTGCTGCATGATAAAGAAATTTCAATTCAGAGAAGAGGCAGGATGGTCACATGCCGACGAAATGCTCCTCTGTTTGGATACTGGGAGTTGGCGAGTCGAGCGACCGGTGCTGAATAAGGAAAAGTGCAACTATTGTGGGCTCTGCGCACTTTTCTGTCCGACTCAGTGCATGGTGAATATGGATGACCATTTTGAGCCCAATTTCGCGTTCTGCAAGGGATGTGGGATCTGTGCAAATGAATGCCCACGCAAGGCTCTCACCATGCAGACAGAAGGGGATGCTTGAGATGGAAGGGACAGAGTTCGACAAGACAAAAATAAAGGTTATCACTGGTAATTCTGCTGCGGCCCATGGCGCGATGCTTTGCCGGCCCGAAGTGCTGGCCCTTTACCCCATTACGCCGCAGACAGAGGTGGTTGAAGAAATATCCAAATTTCATGCGTCGGGAGAGTTGGATGCAGAGGTGGTGGAGGTTGAGGGAGAAAACTCCGCCATGAACATCATTACCGCCGCCTCAGCAGCAGGCGCCCGTGCTTTTACGGCAACCTCCTCCTACGGCCTGGTCTATATGTATGACGCTCTACTGCAGGCAGCAGGCTACAGAGTGCCCATAGTGATGGTGAATGTAAACAGAGAGACGCCCGGGATTACGGCCGTCTCTTCGGGGCAACAGGACATGATCTCGACCCGGGATTCGGGGTGGATTCAAATTATTGCATCGAACTGTCAGGAGATCCTGGATTCCGTCATCATGGCCTACAGGCTTGCCGAGGATTTTGACATCCAGGTCCCTGTGATGGTGAACTACGACGGATTCTATCTGTCCTATCTTGCTGAAAAGGTGGAGATCCCGGGCAGAGCTTATGTAGACGGTTTCCTGGCGCCTCTCAAGGATCAACCCCAAAGGCCCGTACTTATTCCGGGTCAGCCCACGGGTTTCGGAACACACGGGATTCTGGAAGGGTATCTTGAACTCCGCTACAAGCACTCTATTGCCATGGAACGGGCCAAAGCCAAATTTGATGAGATAGACAAGGCCTTTGAAAAGGATTTCGGGAGAAGCTATGGTGGCCAGATCGAAACATACCGGACCGAAGATGCGGACAAGGTTCTTGTGGCATCCGGGAGTCTGTCCGGAACCGCTCAAAAGGTCATCGATCTTCAAAGGGAACAGGGCCTCAAAATAGGATTAATACGGCTGAGAATGTTTCGTCCTTTTCCCAGGGAAAGACTTGTTGAGGCCCTTAGAGGCAAGAAAGCCATAGGGGTTATTGACCGGAGCATCTGCTTCGGGTGGAACAGCGGGCCTATGTATGTTGAGCTCAGGGCACTGTCTCCCGAAATAGGCAATGTCCCCATGATGAGTTTTATTGATGGAATTGCGAACATGGATGTGAGCGTCGCCAATATCGAGAGAATGGTAAAGATTGTGCAATCGGCATCAAAGGGCGATTCTTATCAGAAAGTGACATGGATAGGTATGGAGGAGGGATGAGGCATGACGGATAGAAAAAGCAAACTATCCAAGGTTTTTGATTACTTCTGCGATGAAGACCCCTTTGCTGGAGGTCTTTCCTGTTGCGCGGGGTGTCCTCTGGAATTGGCCTTGAGGTTGCTGGGAAAGATTTTGGGCAGAAAAGATCTGGTCATGACGGGTACACCGTCCTGCTCAAACCCGGTAATGATGGGACAGAACGTTGGTGCCTGGCATAAATTGACCGCATACTGTACCCTCATGACCGGCGCAGCGGCAAATGCAACAGGCCTTTCAAGGCATTACCGCAGGAGCGGTCAGGATGCGACCGTTGTTTGTTTCAATGGTGACGGATGTGCCGCCGACATCGGGTTTCAGACGCTTTCAGGCGCTGCTGAACGGGGTGAGAATTTCATTTACGTATGCTATGACAACGAAGGGTACATGAACACAGGGGTTCAAAGGAGCAGTACGACGCCCATAGGGGCTAAAACGACCACGACCCCGGTGGGACCAAAACGGAGGGGAAAGTCCACCAGGCGGAAGAATCTGCCCCTTCTCATGGCCATGCACCGCATTCCCTATGCTGCCACAGCGACCTTGAGTCATCTGGAGGACTTTGCCAAGAAGCTTCTTAAGGCCAAAGAGAAGAAGAATGAAGGGCTGGCCTATATCCATTTATTCGCCCCTTGTCCTACCGGATGGGGTTTTCCCACGCACCAGGCGATCGAGCTCTGTAGACGTGCCGTGAGGACCAATTATTTCCCCCTTTGGGAGGCTGAAGAGGGGATTTTTACGCAGACCCACCAGGTCAAGAAGCCCAAACCCATCACTGAATACACCAAACTCATAAAAAAGTTCAGCCATCTGAAGGAGGATGAACTGGAGCGGATTCAGGAGGAAGTAGACTACGAATATGAGTTTCTACGACACCTGACCGAATTCCGGAAATGAGCTGCTACAAAGCACTCGATAGAAGGAGAAAAAGATGATTGAAGTGCGATTTCACGGTAGAGGCGGCCAGGGGTCGGTGGTTGCCTCGCGAATCCTGGCGAACGCCTTTGTCCGCGAAGGCAAGTTCGGGAGTGCCTTTCCCATGTTCGGTTTTGAAAGACGGGGAGCACCGGTGACTGCCTATGGTCGATTCGATGATGAGCCGGTGCTGGAGAAGACCGAAATTTACCGCCCGGATTGCCTAATAGTCCTTGACTCCTCTCAGAGAGACACCCCCCGTGTGTATGAAGGATTGAAACCCAATGGCATCCTGATCCTTAATTCAACAATGGCGCCAAAGGAGCCCCACGAGAATCTGGCGCTGGTCGCAATGGCAGACGCGACTCGTATCGCAGTAGAAGAGATAGGCCTCCCCGCACCCAACACCGGCATGCTCGGGGTATTTGCCGCAGCCACAGGGTGGATCAAACTGGAGTCCATTCTGGCCGGTCTGGAGGACTATTTCGAAGGTCGTAAACTGGAGGGGAATAGGAGATGTGTTCAAAGGGGATTTGAAGAGACGAAGAGTATAAGGTTTTGAGCCACTGTTTCCTGCTCTTCGACTCAGACCGTCCCTTGCCTCCGCAGGATAACGGACGGGTTATCCGGCCGCCACCTTCATCATTTTGAAGTTCAAGGTTGATAACCTCGTAAAAAGTCAGACATCCCTTATGGAGCCATTATGAGGGGATG
>CAZCCX010000210.1:0-4076 GCA_964497115.1 uncultured Desulfobacteraceae bacterium | reverse complement strand
CCGCAAAAACCGGGGTGGCGCCGGCAAGCACGATTACATTCACCGTGGAGACCCAGGTCATGGAGGGGGTAATCACTTCGTCCCCCGGGCCAATGCCCAGGGCGGCAAGCAAAAGGTGCATGCCCGCTGTGGCTGAACACAGCGCCACCGCCCCTTCGGCATTGCAGTATCCTCGGAAAGCCTCTTCAAACTCGGCTGCCTTCGGACCGGTGGTGATCCAGCCGGAGCGCAGGACTTCGGCGACCGCCTGGATCTCCAGTTCGCTGATGGCTGGTTTGGAAAACGGGAGGAAAGTGGATCTCATATTTTTTTCCTTCATCTGAATGTCATGTCTTACAGTTGGGTAAAGGAAAGACGGATCAAAGGTTCCTAAGTGATTGTTATTTGGAATGTAGCAGGTCAAGATGAAGAAAGGATGAAGACAGTAGTCTTGTGGAGATTTTTTCTGGTTTAACTGCGTTGAAAATGCACAGCCCTCGGCCATGAGCTCGGGCCGAATGGAGCGAAGCGAGTGCGAAGAATCCTAGACCCCTTTCTCCCAACCAATTGGGAGAAGAGCCATTATTTATAGCTGGTTCTAAGGCTGAATGGGCCTGCCAAAAACCCGACCCCTATCATCTCTTTTTTAACTGCCTGTGTTTCCAGGCGATTTTCCAGAGGATTCTCAGGGATTGACGGCTAATCTCTCTTGGTGTATGTGTTTTGTCCACATGACAACTTTTCGTCTATATAACAAAAAACTCCCAAAACAACTTTTTTCAGCAAGAATGCACAGCAAAAACCCCATTGCGTCCGCCCTTCCGGAAGCGGGGATGCTGGCAAATCTCATTTAACCGAAACCCTGATTTCCTGGAGGAGAATATGAAGAAACCAATCTGTTGCATACTTATTCCATCAATCCTTCTTGTTTTTGCATCCGTCATTTCCGTCATGGCCTATGAAGCCATGGTAGGCTCCACCGGCCTCTTGCTTTACAACAAGTTCAAGACATACAACGGTTACACACTTTTCGCACCTATGGGTCCAATGCAAGAAAATCCACAGGCCTATCTCATCAACATGGAAGGCTATCTGGTTCACAAATGGAAACTTGAAGATCCTCCCGGTCTCTATGGCGAGCTTCTACCCAATGGTCATCTCCTTATCGCGTGCCGACCAAAAGCAACCCCGGCGCCCGTCATGATCGGAGGAGCCGGAGGTGTGCTGCGAGAATACGATTGGGAGGGGAACCTGGTTTGGGAATACGAGATGTGTTCTCCCACAGAACTCCAGCACCATTGTTTCAAACGCATGCCCAACGGAAACACCTTGATCCTGGTTTGGGAAAAGAAGACCCAGGAAGAAGCCCTGGCAAAGGGCCGCAAAGAGGGGACCTTCCCCCCTGAGGGAGTCGGTGGCATGGGCCCGCCCGGGGAAGTCGGCCCCGTGGGGGGCAAGACGAAGGACTTTTGGCCGGACTTCATACGTGAAGTAAATACGGAGGGAGAGACGGTCTGGGAATGGCACTGCTGGGACCATATCGGAACAGGACCTAACCAACTGGACATCAACTATAGACTGCCCGAAGCTTTGGGAGGCACCTATCCCAATTTTGACTGGACCCACGGCAACACCGTAGACTACATCCCTGAGACCGACCAGGTGGTTTTTAACTCACGGAATTTCTCCGAGTTCTATCTCATCAGCCACAAAACGGGCGAAATCGAATATAGATGGGGCA
Source organism: uncultured Desulfobacteraceae bacterium (assembly GCA_964497115.1). Lineage (GTDB taxonomy): Bacteria > Desulfobacterota > DSM-4660 > Desulfatiglandales > HGW-15 > JAFGFY01. Next base: position 2,356 of record CAZCCX010000210.1, on the reverse strand, counting down.
ACCCCTCTGCCTATGGCGCAGGCAAAGCCCCTTCCTGGTGTGACGATGGGGACCAGGTGATGTTCGGACCTCACCATGCTTCCCCCCTGAAAAACGGAAATATACAGGTCTTTGACAACGGGGCGGAACGGCCTGAAGGAGATCGCTCCCGGGTGCTGGAGGTAGATCCAAAGACCGGAGAGATCGTATGGGAGTTTGCCGCAAAGACCACCCATAGTTTCTACACGAATCGCCAGGGAGCGGCACAGAGACTGCCAAACGGCAACGTCCTCATCACATCGAGCGGCTCAGGCCACATCTTTGAAGTAACACCCAAGAAGGAGGTCGTCTGGGATTATGTCAACCCCCTTTTCAATGGAGAGCCCGCTTGCACAGTCAAAGACAACGGAGGGGGCAGGATGCCCATGATGTCAAACACAATACACCGTGCCTACCGTTATGGGAAAGACTATCCGGGTCTCGAAGGGAAGGACCTGAGCAACAGAGAGGTATTGGCCATCGGTTGTCCGGAGTTCTGGAGATTATTCGGATCAACTCAATAGGAACGAACGTGAGGTTCTAGTGTCGTGTCATAGAATCTGCTCAGGCTATAATGGAAGCTATTTCCGGGACACGACACCAGGTCGTCCATCCTCCGCCCTGATCGAGGATGACTGCGGAAGCTGGACGGATCGATTCACGGTTATGAATAACTCAAAAAGAGGCGAAAATATTGATCAGCAGATTCCCGTCTTCGTGTTTGGGCCCCCCTACGGTCACTTCGCTATCGTTAAGAAGGCGCACGACTGTCTGAAATATTTGTTTGTTATTCTTGAACATTTCTACCTGGAGGGTCACCCGATCCCCTGATATCCCCTTTGAAGTGATCTTCATGGAACGGTTCCCAGGGAGTGAAATCCTGCCGGAGTTTTCTTGATTTAGCTTTAGGTTATCCTTACTCAAAAGCTTGTAGGAAGAGTAGCCAAAGACGTCTTTGACTCCGCTCGTGAAGCGCTCAAGATTGGGATCATCGCGTCCCGGCTTTTGGGAAGCGAGGATGGTTTTGACATTCAGATTAATGGTCGCTCCTGACCAGGCTTCGTCTGCTTGTGTGATGAGGATTGAAACGATAATGACGCACAAGAGGGTTATTCTATATATTTTCATAAGCCTTGTCCTTCAGGGCGTTCATTGAACCAGAGGATCGTTTGGCGGGTCTCAGGGGCTTCCAGAATGATGATGGATGAGACATCTCCTGAAACAGAGGTGACTATAGCCGATGGACTGTCAGGAACAGGTGCCTGCAAAACGGCAATAAGCAAGAGGGCCACCCCGGCCGTGGCCGTGGCAGAGAATAGGATCTTCTTTGAAAGAAAAGTGTCTTTCGCTTTGGCCCACCACGGGGCCTTTTCTCTCCGGAGTCGGTCCAAGACATGTTTCTCGGTTTCCTGGGTGTCAATCCCGACAGATTGATGCGTAAGATGGACCCCATATTGGTCGGAAATCCCCTTTAGGTCTTCAAGGATCTTGTTACAGGAAGGGCACACAAGGATATGGCTTTCCACCCGGGAGCGCTCCGCCTGGCCAAGCTCCCCATCGTAGTATCGGCTGATCAACTCCGAATTACAGTGAGATAGATTCTCCTGCATTTCAATTATTCCTCCCCCTGATCTCTTTCCAGGAATTCCTTCAGTCTCTGCCTGGCATAAAAAAGCCTGGAACTCACAGTACCCTTCCTTAGATTCAATTGCGCCGCAATCTCGTCATATGAAAGCCCTTCCAACTCCCGAAGAATAAATATGGTCCGTGCCTCTTCCGGCAATGAATTTAACCCGTTATTCAATGATTTTTCAAGTTCCTTTTTTTGGTACATGGCTTCGGGGCCGGATTCTTCGCTTCCCGGCTCTGGTCCACCTTCAATCCCCCCTGTTTCAAGGGGCTGGTGTTTCCATCTGAATCTTCTCTTTGCCCGCCTCCGCCAGTTCAGGGATTCGTTAACCGTAATACGGCGTAACCAGGTGAATAACGAGGACTTTCCTCTAAATCTCTTGATATTGGAGCAGACCTTTAGGAACACCTCCTGAAGGATATCCTGACTCTCCTCTCTGTCCAGGGTGATTCCGCAGGCCAGGCTGTAGAGTCTTGAATGGTATTCACGAACGAGGACCCTGTAGGCCTCTTCTTGTCCTTTCTTAAGCCTCTCGATCAGCTCATCTTCAGTCCAGCCATAGGTCATTTGTAGTATTAGACACCGTTTACAGAGAAAAACTCAACCCATTGTAGCATTCTAGTATTGTGTCTCAGAAATAACTTGCTTAAAAAGATTCTCTGCGACAGATCTTTGGAAGGGGGCGTGGGGGTCTATTTTCATTTCCGC
>CAZCCX010000209.1:0-4097 GCA_964497115.1 uncultured Desulfobacteraceae bacterium | reverse complement strand
AAACATGCATAAACCTGGTGCCGTTCCACCACCTCTGGACAGATGGTGACGCAACAAAAAAGAGACCCCTTTGCGCCCTCAAGGGTCTGTGGCGGAGACGTTATTATGTGAGTTACTTCTGGGACACGACACTAGAGACGCATCCGATCTTCCCTCATTTACCCGACAAGATTGCCCCTAACTTTTCAAGGTCGTCACTCTTTCCAAGGGCGATGAGGGTATCCTCTGCCTCAATAGCGCTCTCGGAGGATGGATTAAATTTCATTTCACCCTCCTTTTTCCTGATGGCTACAATAATCACGTCCATATCCTGTCTAATCCTTGAATCAATGAGTGACGCTCCGTTCAGACGAGACTCTTCACTCACCGTCAACTCCTCCATCCCTAGACCGATCTTTCCATTGTGAACGGTAAACTCTATGAAGTCTGTAACCGCAGGTTTAATGATACTCTGAGCCATTTTGTGGCCGCCAAGGAGATAGGGGCTCACGACCTTGTTTGCCCCGGCCCTCAATAATTTCTTTTCCGTATGTTCCTGGTCAGAACGCGCAAGAATGAACAATTCGGGATTCAACCCTCTGGCAGACATGGTAATGAAGAGGTTGTCCGCATCAGACGCTACAACAGAGACCAATCCCTTTGCCTTTTCTATCCTTGCCTCCAGTAAGACCTCCTCTACGGTGGCATCGCCGATGATGAAGGGGATTTCTTCTGCCTCCAGGAGTTCCCTCTCTTCCGGCGTATTGTCAATAACCACCATAGGGATCTTGTTTAGTTTCATTTCCCGGGCAATGGTTTTACCGATGCGCCCGAATCCGCACAGAATATAGTGGTTTTTTATGGCTCTCATTTTTAGCCCCAATTTTCTCCTCCCTATGATTGATCTCACTTGAAGCTCGACCATGGCTTGAGCAACCATCCCCAGGATATAGGCGATGATCCCTATCCCAGAAAAGATGACGAAGATCGTAAAAATTCTCCCCGCATCCGACACCTCTCCTACTTCACCATAGCCAACCGTAGTAATAGAGATGACTGTCATATACAGAGAGTCTAAGAAGCTCCATTCTTCCAGGTGCCTATATCCTATCGTGCCGATCAACAGAATAGTAACAAGGATACCCAGTGCCTTAACAGCCCTGCCTTGACCCAAAGGAGACGATCCGTTATTATACGGTATCATGCAAACCCCTATAAACAGAAAAGGGGGGGGACCACCACCCCTTCATCCTTCTTCTCACACTCTCAATAGCCGAAGCACTCACTTCCCTTGGGCCGAGCTGACCGCCTCCACGGTAAATTCGGTTATGTTCTCCGGGAGTTTCTCAAAAATAATCATGAAAGGAATGGTGCCTTCACTCGGTATATTGACATTTCTCTCTTCATCACCGGATCGATTCTCTTGTCGTTTCTTTAAATCAGCTAAAGGTATTTCCCTTATCTCTTTTTCAGAAAAGTTGTTTCCAGCATATGCCACGGCGGTTTTCACTATTTTTCCCTTGTCATCCTGAATGGATCCTTTTAGCAGGATATAACTCCGCGGTTTGGGGTACTTGTTTGTCACCATGCCCTTGATCACAAAAAGTTGTCCCGCCGTATTGGACTCGACAAAAGATCCGGTCACCGCCCTATAAGAGAGTCTCATCACTCCGGGATCACTCGATTCCTGCTTTTCCGAAGAGTTCCGAAGAGATAAGTATATTATAGCTCCACCGACCCCAATTAAAAGCGCGATTGATAGTACAAGAATCAGCATCTTTGACGGTCCCTTTCTTCTCTTTGGAGCAACCGTCTCATCGTCATCAGGTCCCACTTCGGGTTCTTCTGTGAAAGCATCTGTACCTTCTTCGGAAGCGATCTCTTCTGAAACGGCTTCTTCGGTTTCAGCCTCCCCTATAGCCCTTTCAAAGGCCAGATCAAAATCGGCGTCCGCTGAGTCAAGAGGCAGGGTTTCCTGTAAGTCTTCGTCAAGTGCCTTGTCTGCGATCGGTTCTTCATCCGACATCTGCCGTCTCGGATAGGCAGTAAAAACGTGTTTACATATGGAACACTTGACCTTAGATCCCTCTGATTTCAATAGGGTCTCGTCAAGGCTGAATTTCGACGCACATTTCTCACATTCGATGATCATCTTCATCCTCCTGTCAAGAATCAACCGCCTTTCTCATCTAAAACCTGGATCTCTGGGAAACGTCTATATTAAATCTTTCTATCCTGTCACGAGAGGGCTCTAGCGCCCTATGATCTGATTCACGATCCCGTCAGCCTTCAGATCATCGTATTGTTTTTCCGCGCCCTCTTTACCCACATAGCTGCCGACCAATAGACGAAAATTGTTGTCGGAGTCTCTGATAACATATGGAGAATAGCCCAAATTTCTCAGCGACAGAATCTCATCCTCAAGTTCGGGAAATGAAGAATAGGTATCGATCAAGTTCGCGTACTTCGTGTGCTTCACCCCGGCCTCCTGGAGACCATGTTCCTGTTTGAAGCTTTCGGCGCTTTCGCGATCCTCAAAATATCCCACAAATACCCTGTACCAAACTCCGTTAGCCAGCTCAACTTCGGACCAATATGCAGACATACCTTTTTCTTTACAAGTAAAAATCAGCTTGTCTGCTTCTTTAAGGTCACGAAAAGCACCCAATTGTAGAGAAAAAGGGTATGAGATCATCTTCACATCAACGCGATCATCCGGCTTATCATCAAAGGCTGGGGGTGGGGGCTCAATTTCTGATGAGACTTCGGCGACGGACGGTTTGAGCTCAACCGGCGGTGTTTCAACTGTCGGCGACCTAATAACCGAAGGCTCTCCATCTCTCCCGGCCTCGGGTATTGAAAAGAGCGCCGTTGATTCATTTTCGTCGGCCATCTTGAGGATTTCCTTCTTAACCATTGCTTTGGTTCTGTATTCAGTGACCGTCCCTACATCCTCTGACTGTCTAAAAGGATCAATGAGGCCGCTCTGAAAGAGAACACCCCCAACAAGAGAACATATTGCCAACAAAATAAGACCCCAAAGCCCCTTATGGGATTTCTTAGTCACCGGCTTTATCTGTGCAACATTATGTTTTTTTTCAAGAACGGCCTTCTTCCCGCTATTTGTCTTTTCTTTCAAAAACGACCACAATTTGCCATGCGGCCCACTATTTCTCTCCTGCTCTTCCGAGCCATAGGCGTAGGAATAGTTATAGGATTTGAGATCCTGAAAATCGGAACTGACCTCCGGTCGCATCCCATTGAGGATGACCCCCATGATATTGCATTTCACCTGCTCCAGCTGGGCTGTTGCCCTCTTTAACAGCCCCCTTGATACACTGCCTACACGATAAACAAGAAGGACTCCATCGACTTTTGCCGAAAGAATTGCCGCGTCTGCCGTGGAAAGAATCGGAGGCGAATCAAAAATAATCATATCGTATTCTTCCTTCGCCTCTTCAAGAAAATCACTCATGGTCTTGGATTCAATCAATTCAGCAGGGTTTGGTGGTTTGGGGCCACTGGTAATAATATGCACGTTATCTAGACCGGGAGTAGTCATGACTTGAGTCTGAGACATTTTTCCCATAACCATGTCCATCACGGTCTTTATGGTTTCGCGCCAGGGCAGATTTCCCATTAAGACATCTGCCAATCCTGGAGTCAACCCCACCCCGAACACTCTGTCAATGGTGGGTTTTCTCAAATCAGATCCCACCAGTAGGATCTTCATTCCGCCCTGAGCCATGGTCAATGCCAGATTTACGGCGACCACTGTCTTCCCTTCCTTAGGGGATGTACTTGCAATGGCAATGCTCTTTACCTTCTTTTCCGCATCGTTGAAGTGGACGCTGGTTCTGAGCGCTCGAAAACTCTCGGCCATCATCGATTGCGGCACAAAATGGGAGACCAGGTAGATGGACTGATTCTCCATGGATTCCTTTAAACCATCCGAGTGCTTTTCCCTAAAACTACTCCGTATGTCTCTAGCATCAGTCTGAGGGACAATCCCAAGGACCTTGGTTCCAAGGGTCTCTTCCACATCTTCGATTGCCCCCAAAGAGGTATCAAAGGTCTCCACAATAAAGCCGATAACCATGCCAAGAACCAGACCGAGA
>CAZCCX010000208.1:0-4107 GCA_964497115.1 uncultured Desulfobacteraceae bacterium | reverse complement strand
ATCCCGCTCAAAGCCTGCCAAATATCCTCTTTGTCGGCGTGAGGAGAAGAGCTCATCCAAACGTGATGGAAAAGGGTTTGGCTGCCGCACAAGGGAGACACATTGTTCTGTCACCAGATCGGGACATGGCCATGAGAATCGGACGCCGTCGGGATCAGAAACCCGTCTTGTTGGAGATTTCGACTCGTTCTGTTTCTGAAGCAGGGATTGCGCTCAATCCCTTTGGCAATCTTTTCATCGCAAACGAAGTCCCTGCCGAGGCCATTACCGGCCCGCCCGTACCGAAAAAGGATATAGAGGCCACTCATAAAAAAGAGAGAGCCATACCGGACAAGAGGCCTGATTTTGAAACAGGGACCTTTGTTTTGGATGTGAACCGGGATCCGGATCCTTCTCGTCATACCAAGGGTAAAAAACGGAAAGGTTGGAAAGAGGAGGCCAGAAAAATCAGAAGGGGGAAGAGGTAATCGTCCCAACCACCTTACCCTGCTCCAAACTCTCTATGACCACAGGGACAAGCTGGTTCTTCAGGTCCTGCGACGAAGGGAAGACGGCCGGCAAATAATTGTCAGTCATGCCCTTCATGAGTTTTTTTTCTTCTGACTCCCATCCCTCTGCGAGGGCCAAAAATTCCTGCCCAAGGCAGGATCGGTAGAAGGTCTCCTTTTTCCTTTGACCAAGACTCCTGAGTTGCGCTGCCCTTTCTTTGATGGACCCCTGATCCACATGACCTGAAAAACCGGCTGCTTTGGTCCCCTTTCTGGGTGAAAAGGGAAAGACATGAAGATATGAAATGGGCAGATCCTGAATCAATGAAAACGTATTTTGAAAGGCCTGAAGATCTTCTCCCGGGAATCCAGCCATTACATCCACCCCTATGGCGGCTAGAGGGATGCGCCGTCGAATTCCCTCAATAAGTTTTGAAAACTCCTGAGTCGTATAGTGTCTGTTCATCCCTTTCAGAATGCCGTTATCACCGCTTTGGAGAGGAATATGAAGATGTCGACAAAGCCAATTCTCGGCTGCCATCATCTCTATAAGCCCCTCCCCTATTTCGTTGGGCTCCAACGAACTCAGTCGTATCCTCAACGGGAAGCCTTCTCTCTTTATCATATGAAGCAGGCCTTCGAGAGTAACGCCATCTTTCAGGTCAACCCCGTATTTCCCCAAGTGTATTCCTGTCAGGACCGCTTCCTTATGCCCTTCTATTAACAAGGCTTCCAGCATGGAGAGCGCCTGAGACGGCTTCAGGCTCCTCAAAGGTCCCCTTGCAAAGGGGACAACGCAGTAACTGCAGAAAGACTGGCATCCGTCCTGTATCTTCAAAAAAGCCCTCGTCCGATCCGGGAGTCCTTTGAGTGACAACTCCTCGAAAGCCCTTTCCGCCCCAAACTCTTCTGAGATAACGCGTTGACGATTCCCGTCTATCCCCTGTTTCAGAATGCCCGGCAGGCGGTCTTTCACTGTATTGCCGGCGATGAGATTCACTCCTGGAATCCGGGTAAGCTCTTCAGGGAAGGCCTGGGCATAGCACCCTACAGCTGCCACCACACAAGACGGGTTCTCCCTGATGGCCTTATTGATGGTCTGTCTTGACCGACTGGAAGCCGTCTTGGTCACAATGCATGTGTTAACGACGATCACATCGGCCGCTTCATCCTTAGAGGCCTCTGACCAATCTGAGTCAAGAAGTGACGCCTTCAGTGACGCGGACTCAAACTGGTTCACCTTGCACCCAAGGGTAATAATTTTAAAAGTCTTAACAGTCATTTCTCAGGAGCTATCATCTTGGCAGGAATCGAAGGGGACTTGAGTTTCTAAACAACTGAGTCTGTGAGTGCGGACTCTTGGCACACCAGATCAGAGGGGCTGAAAAAAGATATCAGGACAGAAGATTCTTGTCGAATCTCACCTCCATGGCCCGGGCAGGGCAGGCAGCCACGCACAACTCACAGGCGTTACATTTGTCTCTGTCAAAATTAACCGTCATTTCAGGTCGTTCGATGTACAGCGCGCTAGTGGGGCATACAGCCGTACACGCCCCACACTGATAACACTTCTCCTCATCTCTACTAATATCATGCCCGATATTCTCTACTTTTACACCGAGACTCTTGAGGTATCGAACCCCCTTTTGAAAGTTCTTCCGATGACCACTCAATTCCATCACCATAAGGCCTTCTTTCCTCGGATAGATAATGGCTTTATGAATGGCAAATGAGAGATCAAACTTCTTCACAAGATTCACCACGACGGGTTCATTGACAAATCTTTCGGGAAATCTCAGGGAAAGCATTTTTGCGTACATCGGCATTTCTCCCTATTTTTTTGGCTATCTAGCTGAGTTCTTCCCCAAAAAGGGACTATCTTGTGTCCCAGAGATATTCGAACAAAGAGGTCTCTGCTCCAGCTTCATAGGGGGGCATGGGGATCTCTTTTCAGGTCCACCACCTCCGGACAAATGATGGTGAATCTCATAAGAGACCCTCATGGCCGCCTATCGCGTTTCATAGAATCTAATCAGGATAATGGGAGTAACCCCTGGGACACGACACTAGTTTCAGCTTTCTTTGAAATTGTCAACACAAAAACCACAGACGATAACCTGGTGCACGATGCCGGCCCAGACAATTAATAGCTTTAATAACGCGCAAACTTGAGATAGAATATCAAATTCAGGTTGCTTTTGGAAACACTGAATTAAAACAAGGAGGCTTTTTCAATGGGAACAAAGCCTAAAAGGAAACCCAGAATAGCCATACTGACGGGGGGGGGCGACGTTCCCGGTCTTAATCCATGCATTAAAACCCTGGTCTGGCGGGCTGACGGTGAAGGCATCGAAGTGATAGGGGTCAGGCGGGGATGGGCCGGGCTTTTGGAATACAACCCCGACGCCCCTGATGATTCCGACACGAACTTCAACTGTCTTCGGGAATTGACACCGAAACGCGTTAGAACCATCGACCGTACCGGGGGGACTTATCTTCACACGTCGCGGACCAACCCCAGCGCCGCAAAGAGGAAAGATGTCCCGGATTTTCTAAAAAGGCAATTCAAAGACGGCGAAGATGTCAAAGATTTTACTGCCAGTGTCCTGAATAATCTTGAACGCCTCAATATTGACGCTGTTATCCCTATCGGCGGGGATGACACCCTCAGTTTTGCCGAGAGACTGCGCCAGGAAGGAGTCTCCATCATTGCCATCCCAAAGACCATGGATAATGATGTCTTTGGAACAGACTATTGTATCGGTTTCTCAACCGCCATTACGAGGAGCGTGAGTTTCATCCATGCCCTTAGAACTTCTACCGGTTCCCATGAACGGATTGCCGTCATTGAATTGTTCGGGAGGTATTGTGGCGAGACCTCTCTCATATCCGCCTATTTGGCAGGTGTTGACCGCGCCATTATTTCAGAAGTCCCTTTTGATCCTGAAAAACTTGCTCAGCTCATCCTGGAAGATAAGCGGTCCAATCCCAAGAACTATGCCATGGTCACTGTTTCCGAGGGCGCCAGAATGATCGGGGGAGAGATGTTCCTGTCCGGACAATGTGATGCCTATGGCCATCAAAGACTGGGAGGAATCGGTGAGGAAATCGGGGCCACCCTCAAAGATCTCACCGGTGAAGATGTCCTTAACCAGAGGCTCTCATACCTCATGCGAAGTGGCACCCCGGATTCTCTGGACTTGATGGTCGCTGTCAATTTTGCGAATATAGCCATCGATCTCTACCTGAAAGGTGTGTTTGGCAGACTGGTGGCCCTCAGCCGCGGGCTCTACACGGATATTCCTTTGAGCACCGTCATGGCGGGGAAAAAGAGAGTGGATGTACGAGAACTCTATGATGAACAAGAGTATCGGCCGAAAGTGCGCCATGCGGGTGGAAAACCGATGTTTCTCTATTGATGATCACTCTTGTCCAAAAACGGTTCTGAACTTCAGGGGTCTAGGGGTCTCTTTTCAAGCTCAAACCATTTGTCCGGAGGTGGTGGAACGGCACCTCATTTTTGCATATATGACGGCAGCCCCACAGAACAAGTTTTTTTAAGCAACGGACCTCGTATGTGCCTGTCCGGAGACCCTTTCGTCCCGAAGATGGGGGCGGT
>CAZCCX010000207.1:0-4159 GCA_964497115.1 uncultured Desulfobacteraceae bacterium | reverse complement strand
GATGAGTGGGAAAAGGACTCCACAATATCCTGGGGAGCTGATGATTATAGCTCCTCTCTATGTACACCCTGTTTTATCCAGGTCATTTCTCCTATCATTCACAGGAAACAGAGGAGTGAGGGTAACTTCGCCTGTTTTGGAAAAGCAGTCGGAGATTGCGACCAATTTTCATGCAAATATAGGAAATGGTGCTTGTTGGGCCACAAAACCGGGCAATTGGCAAGCAGATAGAGCCATCTCAAATCCGTCGGGGTCAATCTAGAGGTCATCCCTTGATTCTTTTTCGCCCCGGGCCGGCCTGGTAAAGATGATTTTATACTGATCTTCAAAACCCTCAAAACAGACACGGCACTCGTCTCCGTTCTGGTGACTGTTCTTTTCCCCGGGACACGTTTCGCATTCACGCTCTTTGGTTGGAAGGGGTTGCAGATATACTTCAAAACCAGCCTGATTGTATACCTCAACCGCTTCGCTGAGGCGGGGTTCACCGGCCACAAACCGTCTGGTCCAGCCTTCTTTCTCGAGGGTTGTTGCTCCTGATTTCTCTTCGTTCATATCGGTCTAATCTTCCACAAGAATAAACGTTCTGTTTTCAAAATGCCTTAATACCTTGTCCGGTTCATGATGCCCGGCATCGGGAAATGGAGGGAGATGTTTGACCGTGATCTTGAGGGTATTCTCTGTTTTTTCGAAAGGAAACGATTTTTCAAGGTTTGCCGTCAGCTTCTCCAGCTTGGGCAAGTTATGAATCGGATCATCCCCAAAACTCAGAAGGAGGTCTTTTAGTTCCCCCACCGTGTCATCACCGGAAGAGGTCCTCTTTATCTCATAGAGGTCTTCAAGGGGAAGATGAGAGAAGTCAGGAAACTTGAATTGAAGGCTCGATATCCCGTCAACCTGATTCATATTCCCCGGTTGTTTCCACAGTTCATCGGCGTAATCCATGAAATGTCGGTTAAAGGTAAGGAGCAAATCGTTTTCTTTTAGATATACGCCAAAGAGGGCAAACCATGCCTCAAAGATGTGTTTCAGATGTTGCTCCGGCATAAAAAAATCGGATTCGAAAGAAGGGAGATCTTCCACAAGGTTTTGTACGTCATCGGATTCTTCGATAATCCCCTTGAAAAGGATACCCTTCTCCTTTAGGGATGTGAGCATCCTGTCCGCCTCTCGTCGTTGATTTTCCATATCTTGAGCAAGGTGGAGGATAAGATGCCATCTCAAGGTTTCATAGGCGGGGCTATCCCCTCCTTTCCCGCTTCGAATCATCTGTCTGATTTCCCAAGTTGTATTCTCAGAAAGCCCTGCCCCTTGACCGGCCTTTAGAAACTCAGTGTAGCCTTTGTCTTGATTATCCTGAACCCAGCGCGAGTATTCCAGCAAGAGGGTCTCAAAATTCTCCCCCGGTTTCATCTCCTTCAGCGGATACTTGATGTCAATTGTATCGCTGTCGACGTTTATGGACTCAAGAGATGGAGGCTTCATAAACCATGGGCAAAACATTCGAAGAGGGCCGAACAAGGAGAGTATCTTCTTGATTTCAGATTCGGAGAGGCGAGAATGGGGAAACAGGGCCGCAGGTAATTCTTTAATTATTTCGGGGTTATTCATCGATTAGTAATCAAACACTCGAGTTATAGGATCGCCACGCGGTCGTATAACTCGAGTGTTTTGCCAAAACAAAAATTGACATCTATTTTTCCCTTTTTTTCTTTCGAGCTTTGGGAGCTTGCTTTTCCAGAAGGGCCGGCACTTCCTTTTTTCCTATGCCGCGAACAGCAGCGAGGGCTTCCACTTGCTGTGCGCGGGGACGCACAGCCCCATTTTCCCATTTATACACTGTCTGGCCCGTTACACCGACGAGATTTCCGTAGGCAGCGGCGGAAAGTCCCAGGCGATTACGATGTGAACGCAGCCCTTTGGCTGAGAACCTTGCGCCTTTCTTGCCTGTTGACGGGGAGATAGACTCGGGTTGTTTTAGTGCCTGGTTCTGCAGGGCAGTGACCTCGCGTTGCAGGTCGGATACGCGCTGCTTCAACTCGGCGATGTACTTGCGCTGTTGGGCAGATGCCTTTCTCAGAACCTCGGTTTGCCGCCGGACCTCCTTGCGGGCCAAGCGAGTGATTTCCTCTTTCAGTATTGCTGCAATGTTAGCCATTCTTTCCTCCTGTTATAGGTATTGAATTAGACAATCTGTAATTGCCTAAAATCTGTTGTTTATGCAAGCAAAAAATAACTATAATGCAAATTTTGATATTTAACAAGTATTATATATCAATGTTTAGTGTTTGCCCTAAAACAGTCTAACCTTTTGAATATGGCGAAGTGTCAATGTCAGGTTCATCCGGTTAATGAGTACGTAATGATATGAGGTTACACCTCAGTTGAACAGCGAGCGAATGGTGATGAAAAGACCTCATCACCATTCTCTTTGTGTGCGGGAATATCTCTTAATTCGCACTCATTAACCGGATGATCCTAAAATATGCTCCGGATAATGGACGTTACTTCTGGGAATCGACACTAAGAGGTTTTGTCATGCCGCCCATCCAACGGTCTTTCTGCCCCCGAACAAGGGCCCTAATTCCCAGGTAACACTCTGTTTTTGCCTGCTTTCGGCTTTTTCCGATTTCTCTTCCTTGACTATCCATGACATTTAGATTAAAAAGGTATGTTCAACTTATACAAATAATTACATAATGTCCGGTTTCCAAGTGGAACGGCCTCTGCTGCCCTAAAAATCCCAAATGTAAGGAAGGTTTCTTACTGTAATTCGCTCGCTAAGTCCCGCTCTCTGAGCGGGAGAATGCGCTCGCCATTCGGCCCGAGCTCATGGCCGAGGGCTGTGTATTTTCAGAATGGGGATGGACTCACCATGTCCAGCGGGATGGGCGCGCTTCAGCCTGTTGCTTCAGGGGCAGAGGGCGCGGCATTATTCATACTTATTATGGAAAAAACAAACCCAGTCATTGAAGAAAGAAGGAAGAAGGCTGAGACCCTGGAGTCCATGGGAATTCAGCTACATCCCGCAGGGTACAAATGTGACATGACCGCATCCGAGGCGATGACACGCTTTGGTCCTATGGATCCGGCGGCCCTGGAAAAGGAAGACAAGGTATTTTCCGTGGCAGGGAGGATTATGGCCATCCGCAATTTCGGAAAGGCCTCTTTTATCCACGTTAAAGACCGTTCCGGCCGTCTTCAGGCCTATATTAGGAAGGATAAGATCAATGAGGAAGCATATACGACCTTTAAGTATATGGATATAGGTGACTTTATCGGTATTGAAGGCACCTTTTTCCGGACGCGGACCGATGAGTTGACCATTTTTGCCGATCATATCACCCTACTCTCAAAATCCATGAGACCTCTGCCTGAGAATTGGCATGGACTGGCGGATGTTGAAACAAGATACCGGCAGCGTTACTTGGACCTGATTGCTAACGATCATGTCAAAGAAGTCTTTGTTCTGCGGAACCGAATTATTCAGTCCATTAGAAATTTTTTTATTCAGAGAGACTTTCTAGAGGTTGAAACACCCATGATGCAACCCATTGCCGGGGGCGCTACGGCAAAACCCTTCAAGACATTCCACAATGCGTTGGGTATGGATCTCTATCTGAGGATCGCGCCTGAACTCTATCTGAAAAGACTTGTGGTTGGCGGCCTTGAACGCGTTTTTGAGATTAACCGCAATTTCAGGAATGAGGGAATCTCTGTTCAACACAATCCTGAATTCACCATGCTTGAATTCTATATGAGCCACGCCACATATGAAGATCTCATGACCCTGACAGAGACCTTATTCAATCATGTCCTACAGGAGGTTCACGGAACCAGCACCATTGAATACCAGGGAGCCAAAATTGATTTTGCGTCCCCCTGGAAGAGGATTACCCTATTCGATTCCTTGAGGGAGATCGCCGGAGTCAAGGAAGAGGTCTTGAGTGATGTCAGTGCGGCTGTCGAATTTGCCGAATCTCACGATATTGCCCTGTCCAAAACCGACAAGCTGGGAAAGGTACTGACGAAGATTTTTGATGAAATGGTTGAGCCTAAGTTGATACAGCCCACCTTCATCATGGGCTACCCTATCGAAGTCTCCCCTCTGTCCCGCAGAAACGACGAGAACCCGGATATGGCCGATAGATTCGAGCTC
>CAZCCX010000206.1:0-4168 GCA_964497115.1 uncultured Desulfobacteraceae bacterium | reverse complement strand
CATGTTTTCTACCCTCCTGCCTTCGCTGAAGCTTCGTCAAGGCTTCGGCCCGGCAGGCAACAAAGGAGATGCGGCATCCTCAACTTTTGCAACGTTAGGGTAAGATCTGATAAATAGATCAATTAGTTTTACAAATCAAACATAAACTCGTTTTCATCGCCAAGTTTTTAGTTAATCTATGAACTAATAAGGCACGGGGGATGAAAACAGAAGGAGGCACAGAAAGTCCGAAAAGGGCCTCTCAGGAGGTTGACAGAATAGACGGTGGAATATTTTTCTTTAAATCGGTTCTTTACTCTATGATCCTATCTCTGGTATAATAATTTACTTCTACAGACCTGCCGGGGGGGGATCGCCCCAGAGTTCTTTCAATCTACAGGTCATCCTCTAATTGTAAGGACTTGTTTACTCATTACTTCTGTCTGTTCAGCGGCTCCGCAGCTTGCGGATAGTTTCGCAATCTGTTAGTGAATATTCTGTAGGTGGGAAGGACTGTATATAATACAATGCTTTTATCAAAAACTCTGGTTTTTCTATGTGCTTTGGTGTTATGTGACCTTTTTTTCGCGAATGGAGCTTGGGCTTGGGGCCCTGCGATACATACGGCTATCGGGCTAAAGATAATTGACGGAATTGCCTATCTCTTACCGGCTGTTGCCAAGGTCATCCGGGCATACCCTCTGCAATTCCTTTACGGGAGCCTGGCAGCGGATTTCTTTGTCGGCAAGGGACAAAAGAAAAAGAAAGGGCATTCTCATAATTGGGAGACCGGGTTCAAGTTTTTTGAAGGGACTGCTAACGATAGTGAGGCTGCCTACGGATATGGATTTCTTTCACACCTTGCCGCAGACGTAGTGGCTCACAACTATTTTGTCCCCGAACTTATCCACGCCGCATCCACATGGAAGCGGGCGGGACATATCTATTGGGAGGCCAAGGCGGATCAGTCTCTGGGCCCTTCCTACACAAGGACGGCCAGGAATTTGCTGAGTATGAAGGAACTGGGTTGTGACGATCTTCTTCGATCGGCAGTGAAAACAAGCCGAAACGGGTTTAAGACGAGAAAACATCTTTTTACTCAGACCGTGAGGTTATCTGATTTTTTGAGTTACTCACAGTCTCTAGGTTTGGTGAACATGGGTTTTCGCTATCAGATTTCCGAAGAATATCTTGCCTTTATGATTAACCTTTCATATCGCCTCGTAAAAGATTTCTTGACCCATCCGGGGTCATCTCTCTGTCTATCCTACGATCCTATTGGGAGTGAGAATTTGCGCTTGGCGAGCTCAAACGGAATTCTTTCGAAGTTGTTCAATACGCCTCAGCCCATGTATCAATTCACGGTTGATCAAGAACTCCTCAAATTATAATATCCTGAATTTTGCATAGACAATCTCGAATGGATTTATTAAAAGCATAATTCCAAGTATTTGAGGCGTCTTTGTGTCAATAAAGGGTACAACCTATTGGGTGCCAGTAGGCTTTACCCCAACTATTCAGGATTGTTTACCCTTCGGGACCGTCGATTTTGCCGAATCTACTTTGTTATCAAGCGCTTGTCGAAGATCCCGTTGCTATGCGGGGCGGTAACGTACTACGGCTGCGCACTTGATGCCTTGTATCTCCCCGATAGCGGGATCTACGATCGGCAAACTCGACGCCTGCAAAATTCAGGAATAAACTTGCCAATGTCGATATAATTGCTTTCAATTAATCCTTGGGATATGCCTGTGAGAAACTCGAGGGTTTGGCCGTTCCTGTGTCAGAGATGCCCAACCATTGAAAATGATAACCAATTCATTGACTTAGAAATCTTGAGGCGTCACTTTTAGCCATCTATTGTATTCACATGCACGAACAGGTGCAAGTTCAGGTGTATGTGTCCGTGAACGGTGTATTGCTGTAAGTGAAAAAACACTCTATTAAAAAGAATCAAGGACCTTGGATATCATATGAATACCATTAGGGTACTTCCGGAAAAGGTAGCGACACAGATTGCTGCCGGCGAAGTCATTGAAAGACCTGCTTCCGTGGTTAGGGAACTCCTTGATAACTGCATTGATGCAGGTTCCGACAGGATACTCATAGAGATTGCAAAAGGAGGGAAAAGGCTCATCAAAGTACGAGATAACGGGGTTGGGATGAACAGGGACGATTTGCTTCTATGTCTTGAAAGGCACGCCACCAGTAAGATCAAATCGGCCTCAGATCTTTTCTCCATAGAGACCTTCGGGTTCAGGGGAGAAGCACTTCCGAGTATGGCTTCGGTGTCTCGAATGGAGATTACCTCCCGTCCCGAAGATCAATTGGCTGGGTATAGGGTGAAGATAGATGGCGGCAAACTGAAATCGGTTGATGAAACAGGCTCCCCGGCAGGGACAATTGTAGAGGTCAGAGATCTTTTTTTCAACATCCCTGTAAGGAAGAAGTTTCTTCGGGCAGAGAAGACAGAAACCGATCACATTGTTGATATCTTATCAAAGATAGCCCTCCCATTTCTTCATATTGATTTCAGGTTGGATGATGGCGAAAGGACATTGTTAAACCTTCCGATCTCTGAAAATGATTTAAACCGTTTAGCCATACTCATGGGGCGGAATGTGGCTGGATCCATGGAATATCTTGATCAACAGTTGAATGAACTAAAGATCAAGGCCTATCTGGCTTCTCCGGACCTAAGCAGGTCTCGAGGGGATCGCATTTTTGTGTATGTCAATTACAGGAGCGTTCGTGATCGGCTTATTACACGGGCCGTGATAGAAGGTTATGGGCAGCGTTTAATGAAAGGGCGTTATCCTCAAGCTGCCATTTTTATTGAGATGCCTCCAGCCTTGGTGGACATCAACGTACATCCCACCAAACAGGAAATTCGTTTTCGTGATGGCCGCCGTGTCTACCAGGCCATCGTATCTGCCATAGAAGGTGTCTTGGGAGAGCAATTTCATCCCATCTTAGATGGTGCCTCGGATAAGGGGTCCATAGAATTTAGAGAGACAAGAGAGGCGCAGATTCCTGAATGGCGTGTAGCAGAACCAGAGGGAGCTTATTCAGGATCAGGGGATGAGAGTCCAAACTACTCTGAGACCCTTTTCCAAAAACAGTATCTTGTGAAACAAAGCCCTCAGATTATCGGGCAGCTAAGAGACACATACATAGTTTGCCAGAGCGACGAAGGCCTTTTGTTGGTTGATCAGCATGCAGCCCATGAAAGAATTGTCTATGAGAGTCTGAAGAAGGCCTACCAGAGCATGAAGATTGAGGGCCAAGCTTTTCTGATACCTCATCGGTTGGAGTTTTCCCTGAAGGAAGGAAGAGTCATTGAGGAGAAAATGCATCAACTCAACCAATTGGGTGTGGAACTGGAGCACTTTGGTGGAAGCACGTTTCTTCTAAGATCTGTTCCTTCTATTCTTGTGGATGCAGAATGGGAAGGCTTCCTTTTTGACCTCGTTCCGGTGCTGGAGAAAGAAGACGATCTCAGCAAAGACGAGGCAATGGACAAATTACTTACTGTCATGGCATGTCACGGTGCTATAAGGGCGGGAAAAAGGTTGTCTCAACAGGAGATGATATCCCTTGTCAGTCAATTGCAGGAGATGGATCTTCCGACGAATTGCCCTCATGGCAGGCCCATTTTTAAACGATTCAGTTTTTATGAAATAGAGAAGATGTTTAAGAGAGTGATTTAATAGAATCGCTCCGCGATTCTATGTGGTGAAGAACAACTCATGACAGGTGAGAAGCAAAAAGTGGTGGTAATTACCGGGCCGACGGCCTCTGGAAAGAGTTCTTTGGCCATTGACCTGGCCCTGCACTTTGGCGCTGAGATCGTGAATGCAGATTCTATGCAGGTATATCGCGGTATGGATGTGGGGACGGCCAAGCCGACCACCACCGAGAGAAGGGGCGTTCTCCATCACCTCTTGGATGTGGCGGACCCTGACGAAGATTTTGACGCGGCCAAGTACCGATCTTTGGGAACCCCCATCTTGCATGACATTGCTTCCAAAAACAAGGCAAGTCTTGTGGTGGGTGGCACGGGTCTTTATATAAAGAGTCTACTGAGCGGGCTGCTCGAATGTCCGCCGGCAGATCCGGAGTTAAGAGATGAATTGCGTCGAACTTGGGAGGCGCGTGGCCCTGCGTATTTATATGAAAGACTTAAGAG
>CAZCCX010000205.1:0-4183 GCA_964497115.1 uncultured Desulfobacteraceae bacterium | reverse complement strand
AAAAACAATGTGTTAGATCAAAGAAACAAAAATCTGAAATCCTCCAGGGGGGTGTTGCAATGAAAAGGGTTTTTTCAGTCTTGTTTATCCTGATGCTTTGCCATGGCCTGGCCGAAGCCGGACATGAGATCGTTGTCGTTCAGAGTGCCGATGTGAAACCC
Source organism: uncultured Desulfobacteraceae bacterium (assembly GCA_964497115.1). Classification (GTDB taxonomy): domain Bacteria; phylum Desulfobacterota; class DSM-4660; order Desulfatiglandales; family HGW-15; genus JAFGFY01. Next base: position 4,022 of record CAZCCX010000205.1, on the reverse strand, counting down.
TTTGAAGAGGCCATCAAGGGCTTTGAGCGGTCGTGTGATGCCGACCTTCAAAGGATCATCATTTCAGAATTGCAGGGGGTGGATGTGGCCAGGGAGATCAAGCTAAAGCGTCCCGATATGGTCCTTGCCGTAGGTGTGGATGCCCTGTCCGAAGTGAGAAGAATCAAAGACATCCCCATCGTCTATCTCATGGTCCTGAATCCTCAGTTCGCCCTTTCCGGAGAAGAGAATATAACCGGCGTCAGCATGAACATCCCTCCCAACAGGCAATTGCGGGCCCTTCTTCAGACCCTGCCCCGCACAAAGAGTGTCGGCCTTTTGTATGACCCGAAGAACACGGGCTATCTTGTCGAGGAGGCTCAGGAGGCAGCCGGAGAAATGGACATTGTGCTGACGGCCAGGGAGATCCATCACGCCAGGGACGTTGCGACATCAGCCATGGAGATGAAAGGAGACATAGACGTCTTCTGGATGCTTCCGGATGTCACGGTGATGACCCCTGAAACGGTGGAGTTCTTAGTTCTCTTTTCACTGAAGTATCGTATTCCTCTCCTCGCTCCTTCAGAAAAGTGGCTGGACCTGGGGGCCTTTATATCGACAGGGATAGACGCCTTTGATATGGGGGCCCAGGCAGGAGATATGGCCAATGAGATCCTCTCCGGAAGAAAGGTGAAGAATGTTCAGCAGGCTCTTGCGAGAAAGTACGTGGTATCCACGAATCTGATGATAGCCGGAAAGTTGGGAATCGGTCTGAACTTGGCAATGACCTCAAATGATTACAACGAGAAGATTGTCAGAAACACTCTGACACTCCAATAGGCTTGTGTTGAGAGCACATAGCCCTGTTCAGCTGAGAAGATTTTCCATACTTCCTTTGTCCCCCTCCACCACCCTAGTGGGCGGTGTGCTCGGTTTTTCCCGGCCTCCGGGTCTTTAGTCTTCCTCCTTTTAGGGTGGGTTTCAATCGTCGAGCATTTGAGATTTTTCTTGCACCGGGGTTATCGACAGGGAGCCTCAGTGGGGACATATGAAGATACGTCTTCCGAAGAGCTTAAGAGAGAGTTTTGGCGTTCGCGTCTTTGCCGTATTTGCATCTCTTATAGCCGTCATTTCCTTCTCTTTCACCGCTTTTCTCATCTACTCCGAGCGAGAATCCCTGACAGACACCTTGATCAAAGAAGGGAAATTACTCGCGAACATCCTTGCCTACAGCTCAAGGATTGGCGTGTTTTCTGAGAACGATGTGTGGCTCGAGGATCCACTTAGAGGCGTCCTCATGCAAGAAGGAGTATTGGAGGCCTCAGTATTTAGTCTTAAAGGAGATCTGATAAAGAAGGAGGAGCGCCCTGGAGTCTTGGAACAGGAAGAGTCGACTCAGGATCATACGGAAACCGGAAACCAGATCCTTAGCAACGTCGAGAAGTATGTATCCCCATTCTATGTCGAGCAGAACGGGACGTTCCAATTCTGGGCCCCGGTCCTTTCCAGCTCAGAATTCTCCGGAGAAGAGGCCCTTTTTTTTGGCGAAGATCCGATTCAGAGAAAAGATAGTGCCATAGGGGTTGTGAGGATAACGGTCGATAAGAAAACCCTGCAAACAAGACTGACAGGTTTGTTGTTAAGGAGTGTCCTGATCGGAACAGCCTTTTTGTTGGTTGGATTCGGAGCCATATATCTCTTTGTAAAAGGGGTCACAAAACCCCTCAAAAAACTGACTGAAGGTGTCACACTACTTGGAATGGGAGGAAAGGTCGAAAAGATCTTTGTAGAGACAAAAGACGAAATATGGAGACTTGCCGGGGCCTTTAATACCATGTCCGAATCTCTGAAAGAAAGGGAAAAGGCATTGAGGGAGTCTGAGAAGAGGCTTCGGTCTTTGTCTTCTGAGCTCCTAAGAGCCCAGGAGAAAGAAAGGAAACGGCTCTCAAAAGAGTTGCACGACGAACTCGGACAGTCTCTTGCCCTCTTGAAACACCGTCTAAGGTCTATCGAGAGGGGAGTGGGCGAGCACCAGCCATCACTCCGGAAAGAATGCGAAGAGACAAGCCGGTTTGTAGATGAAACCATCGAAAGTGTTCGAAGACTCTCCAGAGATTTGAGCCCGTCCATCTTGGAAGACCTTGGCCTCTCGGCAGCCCTTCGATGGCTTCTGGACAGCTTTGGAGAACGCCACTCTATTCAGATATCATTTGACGTGGACGGAATCGATGGCCTATTCTCGCAAGAGACCCAGACTAATCTGTATCGGATTTCTCAGGAGGCCCTAACCAATATTGGCAGACATGCAGAGGCCAGCCGGATCCGCTTTGCCGTGCAGAAGAACGAAAATCATGTTTCTTTTGTCGTGGAAGACAATGGCAAGGGGTTTGACGTCACCCAGATTAGATCCAGACTTTCCCATGAAAAGGGGATAGGTTTGGCTGCCATGGCTGAACGCGCATATATGCTTGGAGCGACTTTTCATATTTGGAGCTTATTGGGAGAGGGCACGAGGATTAGCTTGAAGATCCCATTGGGAAAGGGGGAGTGAGACAGTGAAACCTTCCCGTGTGGTGGTGGCGGATGATCATGTCCTTTTTCGGCAAGGCATGAAGAAGCTCTTAGAAGAGATGCCCGGCGTGGAGGTGATCGGAGAGGCAGGCGACGGTCTTGAGCTTCTCAATCTCGTAAAAGGGCTGGACCCTGACATCGTTCTTGTTGATATTTCCATGCCGAACATACGCGGGATTGAAGCGGCGCATGAGATCAAATCACTCTATCCTCACACCAAAGTATTGATCCTCACCATGCACAGGGGCAAGGAATACCTATATCATGCGATTTCTGCCGGAGCGCACGGATATCTACTCAAAGAAGACTCGGATATAGAGCTTTTCTCAGCCATTGAGACAATTCGCAATGACGGGATTTATGTGTCCCAGAGTCTTTCCGGGGAAATGGCAGGTGATCTGTCACGATTAATCCAGGGGAAGGCAAAGGACATTGAAGAATGCTTATCGAACCGTGAAACAGAGGTCATGACGCTGATCAGCGAAGGGAAGACCAATATTGAGATAGGCGAGCTTCTCTCCATAAGCCCCCGCACGGTTGAGACTCACAGGGCGCACATTCTGGAGAAGCTGAAACTGAAAGGGACTGCTGACATCGTACGGTATGCTATTGAGAATGGGATCGTTTGAATGAAACCTGTTGGACGCAAAGATGCAAAAATTGAATCAGGACCGTTTTGACACTCACGTTAGTGATGATTATCGATTCTGTTCTAGAGTAATGAGTACGTTTTGGTTGGCACCGCCATACTCACTTTCACTCCATCCGGGAGCAACGGATAAAGGCATGGAAACAAGTACTTCATCTTTGCCATAGAAATGCGGCTCAGAAGGCCATGGTGAAGGCCCGCCGCGAAGGCTAAGAAGATGCATTGCGGCTCAGAAGATTGCAGCGCCGCGAAGAAAGGCTAAAGAAGAGAAAAGACAAGGAGCTTACTCAAGACAATATTTGCTGAATTCTTCCTCAATTTGAACGGGGTATTGGCCGTTAAAGCAGGCCAGACAGAGATCTTCCCTCGGGATATGGGTCGCTTTGACCAGGTTATCCACATGAAGGTATCCAAGGCTGTCCAGCCCTGCAAACTTCCGAATCTCTTCCACGCTCTTCTGCGCGGCAATCAACTCCCCCCTGCTGGAAAAGTCGATGCCGTAGACACAGGGAAACCGGTGGGGAGGACAGCTCACCAGCATGTGAACCTCCCGGGCGCCTATGGTCCGCAGGGTCTTGATCCTTGTCCGTGCCGTGGTTCCCCGGATAATGGAATCTTCTATGATCAACACGCGCTTGTCTCTGAGCAATTCCTTGACCGGGTTGAGTTTCACCTTGACCCCGAAATCCCTCATGCTCTGAGAGGGTTGAATAAAGGTCCTTCCCACGTAGTGGTTTCTGATCACACCCATCTCCAAAGGAAGGCCGGAAGATTGGGCATAGCCGATGGCGGCATAGTTCCCGGAGTCGGGAAAGGGCATCAC
>CAZCCX010000204.1:0-4251 GCA_964497115.1 uncultured Desulfobacteraceae bacterium | reverse complement strand
CGTTTTGCATCGTTGTCGAGACTTTGTGCTTGAGAAGTGGATTTTGACAAATCCGAGTTTTGGGAAGCACACTCTTGCACGTCTCCCTCCTGTGAGCTTGAAAAAATATTGTTAAATTACTACCGAACTCAGATTGTGGCGCTCTAAGCCTGGTTCAGCTCAGCTCTGACGAAATTCAATGCCCCTCCGGCTAGGAGGAATTTCCGTTGCCTATCCGAAACGTCGAGTAATGTCACGATGGTCGTTCCATCCACTTTGACCGGAATCTCTTTCTCTCCCGCTTCAATATGTTTTCTGATGCCTTCGAGAATGATTGAAGACCCCACATCCAACTTTTCATAGTCCTTGCGATCTTTAAAGGTGAGAGGGATAATTCCGAAATTGCAGAGGTTGGCCTTGTGAATGCGGGCAAAGCTCTTTGCGATCTTCGTTCTCACACCTAGATAACGGGGAGCCAGGGCGGCTTGCTCTCTACTGGAGCCCTGTCCATAGTTTTCTCCTCCCACCACGATCACGTTACCCTTGTCTTTACATATCTTATGAAAGTCAGGCTTTATCTGAAAAAAAACAAATTCGCTAAGGGCCGGTATGTTTGAGCGTAGAGGCAGAACCTGACTTCCAGCAGGCATAATCGTGTCCGTCGTAATATTATCTTCAACCTTTATGACGACCTCTGCCTCCAGCGTGTCCGGAAGCGCCTCCATCTTGGGCAAGGGTTTAATATTCGGTCCCCTCACTATCTCGATATCTCGATAATTCTCCGGGGGAAACGCGATACCGCCCGTGTTTATGGCATATCGTTCCGGGTCCTTAATCCGTGGGTAGGCCATCTCTTTTGAAAGATCCCTAGGGTCCGTAATCACTCCTTTGAGGGCGGCGGCGGCGGCCGTCTCCGGAGAGCAGAGATAGACCTGATCATTCTTGGTTCCGGAGCGCCCCGGGAAGTTCCTAGGAAATGTCCGCAGACTGACCTGACCGGTCCCAGTAGCCTGGCCCATCCCGATGCATCCCAGGCACCCGGATTCATGAATCCTTGCCCCTGATGCCAAGAAAAGGGACATCCCACCATGCTGAGCGATATTCTCAACAACCTGGACGCTCCCAGGATTGATATGGAGACTGGTGTCGGGATGACGCCTGTGCCCCTCCATGATCTTCGCCACCACCATCAGATCACGAAAGGAAGAATTGACGCAGCTCCCCACGATGACCTGATCCACAGGGGTTCCCGCGACTTCCTCAACGGTTACCACATTCCCCGGAGATGAAGGGCAAGCGATCAGGGGCTGAAGCGTCGAGAGGTTGATCTCTTCATATCGGTCATACTCGGCCCCTTCATCAGCGGACAACGCCTGCCAGGCTGCTCCTCTCCCCTGCGCCGTTAAGTAGGTCCTTGTGTTCTCGTCTGAGGGAAACACGGTACTTGTCGCACCCAATTCCGTACCCATGTTTCCTATGGTCTCCCGATCCGTGGCAGATAGAGATTTGACGCCGGAGCCGAAATATTCGATCACCATTCCCACGCACCCCTTTACATCATGTAACTTCAGCATCTTCAGGATTACGTCTTTTGCACTTACCCAGTCCGGAAGCTCTCCCTTAAGCTCAACGCCGAATACTGTTGGGCAGGGGAGATAATAAGGCCGGCCCGCCATGGCCATGGCCACATCAAGGCCGCCTGCGCCGATACCAAGCATGGAACCCCCGGCTGCGCCGGGGGTGTGGCTGTCTGAGCCCAGGATGGTCTCACCGGGGACACCAAACCGTTCCATATGCACCTGATGAGAGATTCCGTTACCGGGAGGGCTGAAATGTATCCCATATCGCGCGCATCCCGTCTGAAGGTACTTGTGATCGTCCGCGTTCTTACTGTCTGTCTGCATGATATTGTGATCCACGTATTGGGCGGCCAGCTCTACCCTGACGGAATCAAGACCCAGCGCCTCGAACTCCATCATGGCCACGGTTCCCGTGGCGTCCTGTAGAAGGGTATGATCGATCTTGATAGCGATTTCTTCTTCTGGAACAAGTTTACCATCAACCAGATGGGCTTCCAGGATCTTTTGTGTTAAGTTTTTTGCCATTCATTGACTCCCCAGATAAAATCGCTACGCGATTTTATGAAACGCGCCTTCGGCGCTCTATTATAATGAATTCTTCCATTTCACTCTTGTCCAAAAACGGATTCACCGCAAAGAAACGGAGGACTCAGAGAAAAACCGAAGAGATATGACTTCATTTTCCTGAAAATGAGTACTCTGTGAAGCCTTTAGGTATTTTGGACAAAATCCGTTTTGTTTCCTCTGTGCACTGTGTGCTCTACAGAGAGAAACGAACGGGTGGTGAACGTATTTTGAACCTCTGCTATCCAAATCCCCTATGCAAAATCCCCGTACTGAAATCATCATCAAGGACATGGTTCATGGCCTCTTTCAGATCGTCACCGTAAAACCGGTCTTTTTCCGGGTGAAGGAGTATCCGTTTTGTTATCGCGTTCCGACTTACCTCTTTTCAGCCAGATGGATGACGGCTATTCCACGCGTAAGTCTTCTGTGGGTCACACGGGAGAATCCGACCCTTTTGAGCATTTCCTTCAGTTCAGCAGGAGACAGGAACATACGGATCGATTCGGAGAGGTAGCGGTAGGCAGACCAGGACCCCACGATAATCGATCCCAACAAGGGCATGATATAGAAGGAGTAATGATCATAGAGAAATCTGAAAGCGGGAGCAGTGGGTTTTGAGAAGTCCAGACATACGAACCTTCCGCCAGGCTTCAGCACCCTGTACATTTCTGTCAACCCCTTTTCAACGTGGGTCAGATTGCGAACACCAAATCCCACCATGATCGCGTCAACCATCTGATCGGGAAGAGAAATCTCTTCTGCATCTCCCTGCACATGATAGATATGGTTCCCGTGTTCCGAACTTCTTATCTTCGGCAATCCCCTCACCATCATCGTCCGGTTTATATCGTAGAGAATGATGTGACCTGATGATCCTACCGCCTTTGCGGCAAGCATCGATAGATCTCCCGTGCCACCACATACATCAATGACCGAATCCCCCAACCTCAATTCCAACATTTTCACGGCGCTTCGCTTCCATAGGTAATGGATCCCAAAACTGAACAAGGTGTTCATGAAGTCGTATCTATGGGCGACAAGATCAAAGTTTTTCTCTACCCATAGCTTTTTTTCCTTCTCAGAAACAAGGCTATATCCAAAATGGGTCATGCCTCTTCTGTTCAAGGCGTTTTTAGACCTTGCAGATTGCCCTTCACCCCACCGGAATCTGTTTTTCATTGCGAAAAACCCTCATTGCTGTCCAAGAAAAACCTCAAAACAGCTTTTCGTGGACATAAGTGCTTGATTTGACATGTTCGTCAGATTCGATTTAAATTCAGGTTCCCCTAGGCACGTGTGGGACTCAGTTCAAGAGTTTAATTGCCACTACTTCCGAGTCCGGGGCCGTCCGAAACCAGTCGAGGACAGCCTCGGCGTCCTTCTCGAAACCTATTCGTTCAGGCGATCCGGCGGGCTGAGAGCGGGCCTTTTCAGAGAGGTCACGATAGCTTTTGCCCTTCTTCATGGCTTTTTCCGTTAATCGCGCTTCCACTTGCCGGCCGCTTTCGACGTCGGTCAGAAGCATGGACATCTCGCCGCGGTTTTCAACTTCCAGGCCTCTATTGCCCCAGGTGGTTCCGACACCCACCTGAATCCCGTCAACCGGGCAGGCAAGGACAAAACACTTGGCCTTCAGTTTCCCGTGTCCTTTCAGAGCCTCCTTTGCAGTCAGGCCGAGACGGAGGCCCATGAGCGACCCGGGACAGGTATGACCATGAAAACGTTCCAGGCGGGCACAGGTTTCCGCGTCCGGCGGGGCTGACGTCGCAGTCGGCGTGTTAACTATAGCCATTACAGCGAAAACGAGAAGGATACTGACTCCATATCGAATAGACGCCTTGATACAATTTAGTCTTGAAAGTTTTTCATTGGGTTTTGTCATAATAGACTCCTTTCTCTAACGCGAGTAAAACAAAAACTTATTGTGCCCCTTACCCTTCTATTTCCCATCGATCTAAAAAGTCCTTTCGACTTATAATTTAAGATGTGATCCCAACCCTGTTCATGAAGCAATAAGGATCTCGTTCCTCAAAGACATTCAGACCAAAACTGTGGGCGATGGCAAGGCAGCCGCCGCAAACAGGGCGAATAGGACAGGATTCGCACGCCCTGCAGCCAGAACGAT
>CAZCCX010000203.1:0-4283 GCA_964497115.1 uncultured Desulfobacteraceae bacterium | reverse complement strand
GGGGAAACGGCGGCTCCTGTTGACTCAAGTGTTGATACCGTTCCTTGGGCGGTGACAATCAATGAATTGACATTGGCGGAATATGGGCTGGATTTTGAATATCGCGCAATGACCCCGACGCTGAAAATAGGACTTCAATCCCTTGCCGTCACGGTGAAGAATCTGACCACCGAAGAGGATGCGGAAGCCCAATTCTCTTTGAGTCTGAGAGTCAATGAAACAGGGACTGTGACGGCTGAAGGGCTTGCCTGCATCCACCCTTTGTCTGCGAAGCTGGGTCTGGAGGCCGGCCAGATCACCCTGAAACCATTTCAGCTTTTGGTCAATCCAGTGTCCAGCATTGATCTTGTTACCGGCGCAGCTAATCTCAAAGGAAACTTTCAGTATCGCAGAATGGGTGAGGCCGGGCCCGAAATACGCTGGGAAGGCAGTTTGAGCATCCTTGACTTTGAGGCCATAAACCGGTCTTACACGGAAGACTTTCTCAAATGGGAATCCCTTGAGTTTAACGGAATCCTATTTGATGTGGCTCCCAACAAGCTTCATCTTTCTGAAATTGTGGCAAAGGGGGCGTATGCCAGGGTCATCATCTGGCCTGACGGAAGTGTTAATATCAAAGAAGCCTTTTCTTCTGAAAAGGGCGAACAGACTGAAGGTGTCATCACTCCCACGATCACGGCTGTTGAGTCTAAAACAGAGGACGAGGACCCCATGCCCATCAGTGTCGATATCATTCGGATTGAAGAAGGTTCAGCCAATTTTGCAGACTTTTTGATGAAACCGAATTTCTTCACAGGAATTCATGACCTCACGGGGACCATAAAGGGCCTTTCTTCCGACTCATCGGCCCGTGCGGATGTTTCCTTAAGCGGGAAAGTGGATAGATATGCGCCGGTGAAGATCTCAGGTCAGATCAATCCACTTATACCCAAGGCTTACGTGGATATGGCCATGTCTTTTAGAAATATGGAACTGACTTCCCTCACACCCTACTCAGGTAAATTTGTGGGATATGCCATCGAGAAGGGAAAGCTCTCTCTGGATCTGAAATACAAGCTGTCGGAGAACGCAATCGTTGGAGAGAATGCTGTCCTCCTGGATCAGCTGACTCTCGGAGACCGTGTGGAGAGCCCAGATGCCACAAACCTCCCTGTCGGGCTGGCCATCGCCCTGATGAGGGATAGCGAAGGGAAAATCGATATTGATTTACCCGTGCGAGGCAATCTTGATGATCCGGAGTTCAGTTGGGGACACCTGGTCATTCAGGCCCTGGTCAATGTGGTGACAAAGATAGTGACCTCTCCTTTTGCCCTGCTTGGCTCCCTTGTCGGTGGTGACGGGGAGGAGTTGAGCTTTGTTGAGTTTGAATACGGAAGTGAATCACTCCTACCGCAGCAGGCGCAGAAGCTTGACAAGCTGGCACAGGCGCTACAGGAAAGACCGGCTTTGCAGCTTCAGATAGAGGGAGCTGCAGATAGTGAATATGACCGCCTGGCCTTGGCAGAAGAGAGGCTGATGGCAGAGCTGAAGTTTAAAAGATTTGAGGAACTGCAAGTCTCCGGGGAACAGACGATTGTCAAACCCGAGCAGATTACCCTTACAGAGGAGGAGTTCACACGTCTGCTAACTGAGAAATACGTGGAGACTTTCGGCCATGATCCCTTCACCGCGATCGAAGATGAGAGTCCTGAAAGCTGGGATATTTCAACAGAACCCCCTGAGGAGAGCCCTGGGCCACCGGAGATTGACCCGGCAGTGCGTACGGCCATGGCAAAGCAGCGTCTTATCGAACAGACGACCGTAGATGAGCTTGCTCTCCAGCGCCTTGCTCAAGGACGAGCCACCCAAATCAAGGGGTATCTGATCGAGCAGGGAGAGATCTCCCCTGATCGGCTATTTGCCGTGGAAAATGAAATAGACAAACAGGGCGTCTCAGATGGGGAGGCCATACGGGTGAACCTGACCCTGTCAGGGTCCTGACATGCATCAAGCGAAGAATGAAACCCTGAACGTTGAACGCTGAACCACCGATAGATGGAGGTGCGTACGTGAAAGAGGCCATTGATTACTTGAAGGGAAAACTGGATGCCTTTTCGAGAGTTCCCATGTCCTTGCTGCCCACCCCGTGTCATCGGCTCAACGCGATTTCCGAAATGTATGGTGTGGAGGTTTTCTGCAAAAGAGACGATCTGACGGGATTTGGTTTTGGAGGGAATAAGACCCGCAAACTGGATCTGCTCTTGGCCGAGGTCATTGACCATGATTGCGATACCATTGTGACCAGCGGAGGAATCCAATCCAACTTCTGCCGCATCACCGCGGCAGCCGGCATCTACAGGGGATTATCCGTCCATCTTGTTCTGGGAGGCCAAGCCCCGGAGATACTCGCAGGAAATCTTGTCTTGGATGAGATTCTTGGGGCGGCAACTCATTTTGTTGAAGCCTCCGGGTTTGACGAACTGGAAGAGGAGAGCAAAAGAGTGGCCCAAGAACTGGAATCTCAAGGCAGGAAGGTGTTTCGTATCCCTATAGGCGGTTCCGTACCCATGGGTGCTTTAGCCTATACCATGGCTTTCATAGAGATCCTTGACGATCAGGAGAGATTGGGGGTTGCCTTCGATCACATTATTCACGCCTCGGAATCGGGAGGGACTCAGGCCGGGTTGATAACAGGAAAACTCGCCACTGGTTGGCAAGGAAAGATCAGCGGGATATCAGCGGGAACGGATCGCGAAACGCTTGAAGAGAAGGTCGCGGTTCTTGCCAATGAAACCGCGCATCTTCTGGAAGGTCACACAGAGCGTGATGCGGTGTTTGTGGATGATGCCTATATCGGGGAGGGGTATGCCATTCCCACACGTGCAGGGAAGGAGGCCATACAACTCTTTGCCGAAAAGGAAGGCATCTTTCTCGATCACGTCTATACGGGGAAGGCCGCTTCCGGACTCCTTGATTGGCTGGAAAAGGGGAGGCTCAAAGGGGAAAAAGTTCTGTTCCTGCACACCGGGGGCACGCCTGAACTGTTTGCTTAGAAGCGGGCCTCATCCGGCGACGGCGGTTGCGCTTCCCTCCTCTTACGGTACGTCCTCGCCGGAAACTAATGACGGATAACCGATAACGGGTCCTCTCGCTTCCGCCCTGCGCCATGCCATTCGCTCTCTGCGCTATGGGCAGGAGTAAGGCTTTTCTTCCAAAAAAAACAGGGTTTTCCCGATAGACTCATTCAGACAATCCTAGTATCTTTCCTGTACCGGAGATACTATGGACGACTTTAAGGCATATATCTTATCCAGCCGGATCGCCAATGAAAAAAGCGTGGGTTTCTATCTGCATTGGGTGACGAGTTTCTACAGGTATTGCTCCAAAGACCTGGATGATGTGGTGACACAAGAGGTGATTGACGAATACCTGGCTTACCTAGCAAAAAGAAAGGAGGATTGGCAGGTCAGACAGGCGTCCGATGCCATCCAACTCTATCTGTTTTTCAAAAAAAGGAATAACAGAGAATCCCGTCGAGAAGATGGGGACGGAAAAGCACAGTGGAAAACGATTGCAGAAGAGATGCGTCAAGCCCTTAGGCTTCGGCATCGCGCAGCACGAACAGAAGAGGCCTATCTGGGTTGGCTACGGAAGTATTACATCTTCTTGAACGGGAAAGCGCCATATTCTATAGATAGCAGCCATGTGAAGGATTTCATGACCTACTTGGCGGTAGAGAAGAATGTCGCAGAATCAACACAAAACCAGGCCTTCAACGCGATTCTATTCCTCTATCGACATGTCTTGGATAAACCAATTGATGATATCAGCGATGCTATTCGCGCAAAGGCACCGAAACGTTTGCCGGTTGTCCTGACGAAGGACGAGGTGAACCGATTGTTTGCGTGTATGTCTGGAACGGATCTGTTAATAACGAAGGTCATGTATGGGACTGGTGTGAGATTGAACGAATGTCTACAATTGAGAGTACAGGATCTTGATTTTGGGCGGGGTGTCCTCATCATTCGAATGGGAAAGGGAAAGAAGGATCGTGAGACTGTCTTTCCGGAGAAACTGAAGCCAGCCCTCAGAAAACATCTGGAGAAGATCAGAGAAATCCATGAGAGGGATCGAAAGAATGACCTCCCCGGGGTCCAGTTGCCTCACGCTTTGGGAAGAAAGTTTGGCCTAACGTTGCAAAAGTTGAGGATGCTGTAGATCCGCGGCGTCAAGGGTGAAGCTGTAGTAGACTACCGCGAACCCTTGACAACAAAGGAGATGCGGTACCCTCGACTTTCCCGAAG
>CAZCCX010000202.1:0-4309 GCA_964497115.1 uncultured Desulfobacteraceae bacterium | reverse complement strand
GAAATAAAAGACTGGATGACACGGGCCGGCTTGTCCTTTGTTGAGAGAAAGGAAAGCAAAAGCACAGGTTTAATGATTGGCAGTAAGACAAATCAAAGGAGAGAATTATGAGAATCATACTATTTGCTCTTGCCATCTTTGCTTTCATAGGGGGGGCTGCAATTTTGACCACAGCAAAAAGTGCAGCCCACGAAATTGAGGGACTAATTCTCCTTGTTATATTTGCCGTTTTCTTATCAGGAGCGGGTATTGTGGAGGCCGTCAATCTGCTAAGAAAGGAAATGATCTCTATTAAGAACAGATAATAATTGAAAAGGGATTAATCACAGAGGAAGATTTTGAAACAAGCTGAAAAAGGTCCGGATGGTCTATGGAGAATAGAGAGTTTTTAGCCTATTCGCGAAAGTCTGAGGGGTAACGAACATGAATAAGAAGATCGCAGTTCTTATCCTTCCGGTGCTGTTAATTCTGACGACTCACGCCTTCGGTCGGTCGATTATCTCAGGGCAGGTCGTAGACGCGAAGACCGGACAGCCTATTGAGGGGGTAGCAATATTCGTCGAGTGGACTAAATCGCCTTTTGGCCCACCGGGATTAGACTACGAAGAGACTGTTGAAGCGGCTGAAACCCTAACGGACTCCGCAGGCCATTTTGATATTCCCAAATACTCTACCCTGTTCAAAAGCTTCAAGATGGCCGTGTACAAAAACGGATATGTTTGCTGGAGTAGCTGGAAGATATTTCCCGGCTGGAGAAACAGGAAAGGTTTTAAACCGAAAAACAGGATAGTGATTAGACTAGAAAGACTTGAAAAAGAGTATTCAAAGGAGGCGCATGCCGACTTTACCCTCAAGATGTCAATCGGTTGTAGAGCGGAATTTAGGAAGGCTATCAGAATAGAAAGAGAAATACAACGCAATCATATTGTACAAAAAAGAGGAGAAGAATCGGAGGCGATGAAATGAGGAAGATATGGCTTTTCGTGTTAATGATCGATCCGAGCCTTTCATCTTTGCCTCACGATATGTACCCTCAATATCATGGGGTCGTGTTTTACTTGACACACCAGTAGAATCCTTCCTATAGTTCCACCGTAAGAACTGAATAAACAGCATACTTGACAATGAATCTGTTACTCCAAATATATAGACCTTTGTTGAGACTAAGGGCCTTTCTTTTCTTAGTTACCTTTGCTGCCCTCATCCCTTTCCCCGGATTTGGTAGCGCGGAAGGCCGTGAAAAGATTCTTATCTTTTCAGCTGGATCGACAATCAATGCTATTACAGAAGTTGGAGATTTATTCAATAAGCAGGGCAATGAAAAATGTGTAATCTCTTGTGCTGCATCTTCCACTCTTGCCAAGCAGATCGCACAGGGTGCCCCGGCTGATATCTATATCTCGGCCAATCCCAAATGGATGGATTATTTATCGGAAAAAGACCTGATAGAGCCGGAGACAAGGTTCGATCTCTTGGGAAATAGGCTTGTCCTTATCGAGCCCATCTCTAATGACAGCCGGATCGAAATAACACCGGGACTGGATTTGGCCGGTCTTTTGGGAAAAGAGCGCATGGCCATGGGAGATCCGGATCATGTACCGGCCGGGATCTATGGTAAACAGGCATTGATGGCTTTGGGCATGTGGGATGACATCAAGGATCGCGTCGCCCCTATGAAGGATGTTCGGGCGGCCCTGGTTATGGTGGAACGTGAAGAGACTCCATTCGGGATTGTCTATTCAACGGATGCCCGGATATCCAAAAAGGTCCGTATCGTAGATGTTTTTCCAGAGACATCCCACCCTCCCATCATCTATCCAGTCGCCATTCTTGCTGAAAAGGAATCTCCCGCGACAAAGAGACTAATATTATTCCTTCAATCTCCCGAAGCCAGAGCCGTTTTCTTGAAACATGGCTTCACGGTTAAGTAATGGATCTACTCCATCTCACACCTCTCGAAATAGAATCTCTCCGGCTCAGTCTTTGGGTGTCCACATGGGCCGTCTTGGGAAGTCTGGTGCCTGGTATCTTTATCGCGTGGGTTTTGGCCAGAGTCCGTTTTCCTGGTCGTGCCCTTTTGGATGGGATCGTTCATCTTCCCCTTGTTCTCCCCCCAGTTGTTACGGGTTATTTCCTCCTGGTCCTCATGGGACGTCATGGCATGATCGGCGGATGGCTCTATGATGTGACCGGGTTTTCCTTTGCCTTTAGTTGGAGGGGGGCTGCCTTGGCGGCCGGTGTCATGGCCTTTCCCCTTTTTGTCAGGGCGGTGAGGCTCTCTCTTGAGAGTATGGATAGGGGGCTGGAAGAAGCTGCCCACACCCTCGGCGCTGGAAGGACTCGGGTCTTTTTCACCATTACACTTCCTTTATCGTTTCCGGGTATTCTGACCGGCACTATCCTGGCCTTTGCCCGAAGCCTGGGGGAGTTTGGCGCGACCATTTCTTTTGTCTCCAATATTCCCGGAGAGACTCGAACGCTACCCCTCGCTCTCTACACGCTGATCCAACAACCGGGGGGAGAAGTCGGGGCTTTTCGGCTCTGCATCATCGCCGTGGTAGTTGCGCTTTTTGCATTAATGATTTCAGATTTCCTTGCTCGACGACGTATATTCTTGATGCATGGGGAAAAATGAATACGCTTGATATTACAGTCGCAAAGAGTAACGGCAATTTCAATCTCAAGGCCTCCTTTGCCTGTGAAGGATCCGGTGTGACCGCCATCTTCGGACGTTCAGGCGCAGGGAAGACTACCTTGATCAATATCATTGCAGGATTGATCCGACCCGACAGCGGATCTGTCATGGTGAACGGTCATATTCTTTTCGATTCCCAAAAGGGCGTCAATCTCCCGCCGGAAAAGCGGCGCATGGGTTACGTCTTCCAAGAGGGACGGCTCTTCCCCCACCTCTCCATGAAAGCCAACCTTCTCTATGGCATGAAACTACTTCCAAAACCGGAAAGGGTGATATCCTTTGACCAAGTCGTCGAGCTCCTTGGAATAAGTCATCTTCTTTCAAGGCGTCCTGCCACCCTTTCAGGGGGTGAAAAGCAGCGGGTAGCTATTGGCCGGGCTCTCTTGTCCAGCCCCTCCCTCCTGCTTATGGATGAGCCGCTTGCGTCTCTTGATGCATCCCGAAAATCCGAGGTCCTTCCCTTTTTAGCGCGCTTGCCCAGAGAACTTTCTATTCCCATCATCTATGTGACCCACTCAGTGGATGAAGTACTGAACCTCGCAGACAATATGGTGTTGATGGATTCGGGAAGAGTGATCGCAATTGATACCATTGAAACTGTAACCACCCGATCAGAATTCCAGAGCCTCACGGGTCGCGGAGGCGGCGGATCCGTGATTTCTACTGCTGTCCTCTCCCACGACAAGAAAAAGAAAAGCACCCATCTTAGGTTCCCCGGCGGGATACTGAAGGTCCCGTTTGTGGATATTCCCATTGATAGCCCTCTTCGTGTTCGGATCGCTCCCCGTGATGTGGCCATTGCCCTTGAACTACCAATCAAGACCAGCTATCAGAACATCCTTGAGGGCCGCATTGAGAAAATAGAGCAGGATAATTGGGGATTCATGATGATTCATCTCGATATAGGATGTCCGCTTTTGGCGAGAATCACTCCTGCAGCCTGCTCGGATCTCAGTTTGACTGAAGGGAAAGATGTGTTTGCCCTGGTTAAGAGCGTATCAGTCTCCATCGGAAAACGATTGATATTAAACGAGTTGAAAAAATAGTCCACGATAGTCACCAATTGTCGAAAGGTAGTGCACCAACATGGCAAAGAGATCTTTTCCTCTGTCCAAGGTCTATGGCTTGCTCGAGCCGGGGCCGGTCGTCATGGTAACGACCGCAAGCGGTGGGCGCTCAAATATCATGACCATGTCGTGGCACACCATGATTGAGTTTGAGCCACCGCTAGTGGGTTGCGTCATCAGCAATCGCAACTATTCCTTCGGCCTGTTGAAGGCAACCAACGAATGTGTTATTAACATTCCCACAGTGGAGATAGCTGAAAAGGTCGTGGGTTGCGGCAATTCGTCGGGTGCGAACATAGACAAGTTCGAGACGTTTTGCCTCACGCCCAAGCCTGCTGCGCGAGTCGGCGCACCTCTCATCGAGGAGTGCTTTGCAAATCTCGAGTGCCGGGTGGCCGACACAAGGATGGTGGCCAGGTATTGTTTATTTGTCGTTGAAGTCATCAAGGCATGGATCGACCCCACAGTGAAAAACCCGCGGACGATTCATCATCTTGGAAGCGGCAACTTCATGGTTGCCGGTGAAAAGATCAAGCTAAGGTCAAAG
>CAZCCX010000201.1:1554-4334 GCA_964497115.1 uncultured Desulfobacteraceae bacterium | reverse complement strand
TTGATTTAGTCAAGCTATGAAATCGCTTACGAGCACCCTATGACATTTCCCACCGCCAACAGCATCTTCGGGCGCTGAGGCTTTCATCACCTCTTGGCCGTCAGTCGATAATCGAAGCTTGCCTGTATATTCAGGCGCTTTGCGGTCACATGATCGGGGAAAGGGGGAAAGGGAGCGGCTGCCCTGATGGCCCGAACAGCCTCTTCATCGAGGACTGCGTACCCCGAGGGATCTAACAGTTTTATTTCAATAACTTCGCCTTCCTTGACAAGGCTGAACAAAACCATGAGCTGCCCCTCAATGAGCCTGGCCCTGGCCGCAGAGGGATATCTCCACTGAGAGCCTATCCTTCCTTTGATCAACCTCGCATAACTCACATACCTCTTGTCCTTTGTGTCCAGGGATATGGTGTCCTGGTCAAGGGTGGGAGGCGGCTCAGATTCTTCCTTTGTGTGTGAGATATCGGCGCCGGGTGTTTCATCAGGATCAAGATCTTCCACTGGGGCCCTGATCAGGTCTACTTTGTATGCCCGTGGTTTCTCCACGGTCCAATTCAAATTGATAGCATCGTGAAAAGCCAGAATAGTGACGGCATGAAACAGGAAGGAGACGATCAGACAGACTTTGATCGTTGTCCCGTATCGAAAAGGGGACGGATTATACAGGCTTATTTTCATCGTCTCCGGGGCCATTAATCCACCAATCGCTCTTCTTCTCAAACCACCAGTCCGTGTAGGCGGTATTCATCGCCTCTTCGGCCAGCCCTTTTGCGCTTTCTGTATGCAGCCTCTTGAGGGCATAGCCCAACCAATCCTTAGCGGATCTGTTTCCCAGATCTTGCTGCTCTTTCAGCTCCAGAATCAGATCGAGCTGATCCGCATCTCTTGAAATACGGGCCTCCAAGGAATCTCCCTCATTGAATTCACGGGTCAGGGAAATGATATCATCCCCAAAAGGGAGATCCTTGGACAGATCTTGAACAGCCTTGTCTTCATCCACCCTAACGTATTTCTTGTTCACATAGTTGTGATCCCCTGTCCGCGCTTCATGAAAATCATGGAAAAGACACATCAGGGTGATCTTGTATGGGTCGGCACCCGGCTCCTGCTGAGAGAGGAGATAACCGATAACGGCTGTCCGAAATGAGTGTTCGGCAACAGATTCCCGGCCGGATCCCAGGAACTGGTACCCTGTTCGGGGCGTCTTTTTCAACATCCCCACTTCAAAAAGAAAGTTAACGAGTTGTTTCATGATGTTCACTCAATAGGGATAAGACGCCAAAATGTCAAGAAGGATTTCTTCTTATTCTGCCTTGATTTATTTGCCTCCAAGTTTTAGTATCGTATGAATCATTATACAGTATTGACCCTAACGTTGCAAAAGTTGAGGATGACGAACGAATAATGTCGCCAAGACTTCAACCCTATACCCAGGACAGAGAAAATGCGAATACTCACACACCCTGATGCTATTCTAAAAGCTAAGGCGGAGCCTGTTCAGAACATAGACGAGGAAATCCGAAACTTAGTGGATAATATGTGCGAAACCATGTATTCCGCCATGGGAATCGGTCTGGCTGCCAACCAGGTGGGGGAACTCAAAAAGATTCTTGTATATGACGTGACTCAGACGAAGGCAGGCCCAAATCCGGTGGTTATCATCAATCCGGAGATTGTCCTCACCGACGGAGACGTTGTCCAAGAGGAGGCATGCCTGAGTGTTATCGATTTCTCCGCTGACGTAGCCCGAAAGGAAAAGATCAAGGTACGGGGCGTAGACAAAGACGGAAACCCGGTGGACATTGAGGCCGAGGGACTTTTGGCCCGGTGTCTCCAACATGAAATCGATCATCTCAACGGCGTCCTCTTTATTGACCGTATCAGCACGCTCAAGAGGACACTGTATAACAAGAAATTGAAGAAGATGATGAAAAGGGCTGATTCCGCCAAAGACAAGTAACAGAAAGGCTTGGGGTTTAAGGGGCAAAACCTCGTGTTGTGTCCCAAAAAAAGCTTTTATTCTTCAGAACGGATTGCACAACGCATAATAGAGGGGCAAGGGGGTCTCTTTTTAGTTCCGCCACCCAAAAGAGGAACGAGCCTGTTACCGCCCCCAAAGCGGACAACGCTCGGTGGACAGGCACAAAGAATGCGGCTCGCTGTGGTGATATGATTCGTGGGGCTGCTGCAATATATGCATAAATCTGGTGCCGTTCCACCACCTCTGGGCAGATGGTGACGCAACTAAAAAGAGACCCCCCTGCCCCTTCACGGGTTTGTGGCAAAGACGTCGTAATGTGAGTTACTCCTGGGACACAACACCAAACCTTGATCCCTTTCTCCCAATCAATTGGGAGAAGAACCCAAATAATTAACATGTTACCTGATAATACATTCCCCAGCCAACCAAAGTTGATCTTCATGGGCACCCCTGAATTCGCCCTTCCTGTCCTTAAGTCCCTCGTTGCTCACGATTACGAGATTCTCGCCGTGGTCACCCAACCGGACCGCCCCAAGGGGAGGGGGAGAAGACTCGCGGCGTCACCGGTCAAAAAGCTGGCCCTTACACACAACATTGAGGTTTTGCAGCCTGAAAAGGCATCAGATGAGTCATTTTGTGCCCGAATTCAGAATATGGGACCGGATCTCATCATCGTGGTGGCATTTGGTCAGATTCTTAAGAAAGAATTTCTCAGTATTCCAAAATGGGGAGCCATCAATATCCACGCCTCCCTTTTACCAAAATATCGCGGAGCTGCTCCCATCCAGCATGCCATTCTC
>CAZCCX010000201.1:0-1544 GCA_964497115.1 uncultured Desulfobacteraceae bacterium | reverse complement strand
CAATAATGAATCCCGGACCGGTCTGACGGTGATGCATATGGACGAAGGCATGGATACGGGGCCGATCCTCTATCAGACGGAACTCTTGATTCTCAAAGATGAGACAGCCGGTCAACTCCATGACCGCCTCGCCTTGTTGGCTGGAGACGTGATCATCAAGAGTCTGGCAGATATGGCGGGAAACTCTGTCAGAGAGATCCCCCAAGACCGTTCTCTGGCCACCTATGCTTCCAAGATTCAAAAGAGTGATATTCTGGTAGATTGGGCCCCACCCGCCTATGAAATATCCTGTCTCATCCGTGCTCTGGACCCCAGCCCCGGGGCCTACACCTTCTTGGATGGGAAGAAGCTGAAACTGTTCGCTTCAACCATCGTGGAAGAAAATGGGACAAATGACGTGCCTGGTCGCATTCTCAGATGCAAAGAGGACGAATTTCATGTACAGTCTGGCCAGGGGATCGTGGGGATTGGAGAGATACAGTATCCCGGGAAAAAAAGACTTCTGGTCTCTGATTTCTTGAGGGGGTTCTCTTTGTCCGAAGGAACCATACTGGGGGAGTAGAAAATGGAGCACACCACTTGGATACTCTGAAAACAATAGATGTGAAAGCAAACAAAAGCCGGAGAGATAACCAAAGATTCGACAAGTGGACGTTTATCCTACTGCTTCTCCTCACCTGTGTGGCCTTGGTCGGTATTGCCGTCGTGCTCTATTTGGTGCCCTATGTGGGGTTTGCCAATATCCACCCACAGCTTCCCCTGATCATGGCTATCATCTTTGCCTCAGTTGTCCTATTCCTGATCGGCGGGGCCCTGACCCTGGTCTGCACGATTCTTCGTGGAAAAAACCTCTTTTTTAACCGCCGCATTCGGGGGGTCGTCATCCGCTGGCTATTCCCTCTGTTGGTATTGGTCGGAAAAGTGGTGGGCAGAAGCAAAGATCAGGTTATGCGGGCCTTTGTGACCATCAATAATCAACTGGTCCTGGCAGAGGCCCGGCGTAGCCCCCCTGAAAAACTTCTTATTCTGCTTCCCCACTGTATGCAGAACCACGACTGCGATATGAGAATCACCGTCAATGTGGAAAACTGCAAGGCCTGTGGCAAGTGCAATATAAAAGGTCTGGTCGCGTTATCCAAAAAATATCATATCGCCATATCCGTTGCCACCGGCGGGTCCGTGGCCAGACGAATTGTGGTTCAACGAAGGCCGAATATGATCATCGCGGTCGCCTGCCAACGCGAACTGACCACCGGAATACAGGATACCTACCCGCTCCCTGTCTTTGGTATCCTCAACAAGAGACCTTTTGGGCCATGCTTTGACACGGAAGTCGATGTGGAACTGGTTGAAAAGGCAATCATGACCTTTTTGGAGTATGATGATAAAGACACCAAGGAACCTGGCCCTGACGGTGTTGAACGGGCTGTCTCATAGGCCCTTCTTATCAGGTACGCTTCTGGATGATATCTTTCAGCAAAACCCCCATTTGGATGAGAGGGATAAGGCCTTTTTCAAGCATCTAGTGCAGGGCGTGCTGCGTT
>CAZCCX010000200.1:0-4368 GCA_964497115.1 uncultured Desulfobacteraceae bacterium | reverse complement strand
CGAGAAAATCCCAGCTCATTTGTGTGAAGTCGGTTGTATCAGAGAGCTGTGTAGAAAAAAGGGGTTCCTCCATTCCCGCGAGCTTGATTTCCACCAGGCAGGTCCTGTCCCCCTTCGGACAAAAGAACCGTGCTCTCTTTTCCCCCTTTGCATCACACAAGGACAGGGGATCGATCCCGAAACGATGATAGAGGAGAGGGGGAATAAGGCCCCGGTAGAAACCTTCTCTTTCACAACGGGGAATTTGGTTGATCCTGCGAATCCAAGTCATGAGTTCGTCTCTCCGATATCCCCTCTCAATAGACCATTTTCACGAGCATGTCAAAAAAAGCATTGTGCCCGGGTCTCAGACTTAACTGCCCACAAATCGGAAAGAATAGCACTGAAGAGGTCCCCGTTTTTCATTGACGCAATTCTACCCCGTCTGATAGAGTCCCCAAAAACTTGAGACGTGCATCCAAAGGAGTTTGATTCGAAAATATGGAGCGAAAATCAGGAGAATGTCTTTGTCAAGAAACGACGTTCAGGACATAGGGTCTATTTTCGTATATTCAGAGGAAATGAGCCGTTTTGACTTCGGTCCCGATCATCCATTCAAGCCTGAAAGGGCCCATAAGACCTATGAACTCTGCACGCGCTACGGAGTCATGGATCATCCCTGGATAAAGACCCTTAAGCCGGAGCCCATAGAGACCGCCCTCCTCACCCTTTTTCATGAACCCGAGTATATTCACCTCTTGGAAGAAGCAAGTAAGGGCAATGTCAGTCTCGAAACACTTGAGCGAGGTTTGGGAACCGAAGATAATCCGATCCTGCCCGGAATCTATGAATGGTCTTTATTGGCAGCAGGCGGCACCTATAGGGCTCTGGACCATCTCATGAAGGGGGATGCCCTCGTAGCATTTAACCCTCTGGGAGGATTCCACCACGGCATGCCCGGACACGCCGAGGGATTCTGTTACATCAACGATATCTCCATCGCCCTCATGGATGCCATAGAAAGGTTGCCGGAACAAAGAATCGTCTATCTCGACATTGACGCCCACCACGGCAATGGCGTTCAAGAGGCCTTCTACAAGGATCCCAGAGTCCTCGTGGTTTCTGTTCATGAAACAGGCAAAACCCTTTACCCGTGGTCGGGCCAAGAGACCGAGATAGGGGAAAAAGACGGGAGAGGGTTCACCGTCAATTTCCCTTTGGAGCCCGGAAGCGATGACGAAGTCTTCAACTTTGCCCTCGATGAAGCCGTGTTTCCCCTGATCAAGGCCTTTTCACCCCATATGATCGTGGCCTTGGTGGGAGCGGACACTCTGGTCTCAGATCCCCTGACCCACCTCAAGCTTACAAACAACAGTTACCAGAGGGCTGTCCGGGAAATGACCGCCCTCTGTCCTAAAATCCTAGCCCTTGGCGGAGGGGGCTACGATCTCTACCGGACGGCTCGATGCTGGACCCTGGCCTGGTCCGTACTGAACAACCTGGAGCCCGCGGATGAATTTGCCGGCCTGGTGGGCGGAATGATGTTCGGGCCGGAACAGGAGGTGGGGAGTCTCTACGATCACCCCTACCTCACCGAGGGGGAAACCAAAGACAAGGCCATGGCGGAAGCCAAAAGGGTGGCGGCCTATATCCAAAAAGAGATCTTTCCTACCCACGGATTATAACCAGAGATCTTTGAAAATTCCTTCCTCTTTCTCTGCTATGGCCTTCCAGAAACCAGTTTATCCACCACCTCGGGTTCGGCCAAGGTCGATGTGTCTCCCAGTTGCTCGACGGCTCCTTCGGCGATCTTCCTCAGAATCCTCCGCATGATCTTCCCGCTTCGGGTCTTGGGAAGGGCCTCGGCAAAATGGAGTTTGTCCGGTGAGGCAATGGGCCCGATCTCTTTTCTCACATGCTGCACAAGGGCCTTTTTGAGGTCCTCTGTGGGCTCGAAACCCTGCTTCAAGGTCACGAAGGCATAGATCCCCTGCCCCTTGATGTCATGTGGAAACCCGACCACAGCGGATTCGGCAACGGCCTCATGGGCCACCAGGGCGCTCTCCACTTCCGCCGTCCCCATCCTATGGCCCGAAACGTTGATCACGTCGTCCACACGGCCCATCAGAAAGAAATAGCCGTCTTCATCTCTTCGGGCACCATCCCCGGCAAAGTAGAAGCCCGGGTACTGGACAAAGTATTGCTGCTTGAATCTGTCAGGATCCCCATAGACCGCCCGCATAAAGCCCGGCCATGCCTTCCTGATACACAAGTAGCCCCCTTCATTGACGCCCGCTTCTGTGCCGTCCTGCCGAAGCACCACCGGATCGACCCCGAAAAACGGAAGAGCGGCTGATCCGGGCTTCATGGGCATAGCCCCCGGAATGGGGGTAATCAAGAAACCGCCTGTCTCTGTCTGCCACCAGGTGTCCACGATAGGGCATCTTTGCTTGCCGATGACATTGTAGTACCACAGCCATGCCTCGGGATTGATGGGTTCCCCGACACTCCCCAGAAGTCTCAGGCTACTCAAATCCCTCTTATTAGGCCAATCATCCCCACTTCCCATGATCGCTCGAAGGGCTGTGGGGGCCGTATAGAAGGTATTGACACCGTACTTTTCCACCACTTCCCAGAATCGGTCCGGTTCCGGATAATTGGGCACGCCCTCAAACATGACCGATGTCGCCCCCAAACTAAGAGGGCCGTACACGATATAGCTGTGCCCCGTGACCCATCCGATATCGGCGGTGCACCACCAGACATCCTCATCCCTATAGTCAAACCCGAATTTGAGGGTCATGGTGGTGTAGAGGAGATAGCCTGCCGTGGTGTGGAGGACGCCTTTGGGTTTTCCCGTGCTGCCGCTGGTGTACAGGATAAAGAGGGGATCTTCCGAGTCCATCCATTCGGGTTCACACTGATGAGAAGCATCTTTCATCAGTTCATGCCACCAATGGTCTCTTCCCTCTTTCATGTGAGTCTCTTTATCGATCCTGTTGACCACCACACATCTCTTGACACCCGGGCAACCCTCCAGGGCGATGTCTGCACTGGTCTTACTTGGCAGCACCCTGCCTGATCGATATCCGTGGTTGCAGGTAATCAGGGTCTCCGCCTCGCAATCCAATATTCTGTCCTTGAGCGCCTCTGCGCTAAAGCCGCCGAAGACCACGCTGTGGACGGCGCCGATCCTTGCGCAGGCCAACATGGCGATGGGGAGTTCTGGAATCATGGGAAGATAGATGGCCACACGATCCCCCTTTTTCACTCCAAGCCTCTTAAGGGTGTTGGCAAATTTGCAGACCTCTCGGTGAAGTTCCTGGTACGTATACGTCCTCGATTCCTCCAAGGGCTCTCCCTGCCAAATGAGTGCGGCCTTATTCCTTCTCCATGTCTTGAGATGGCGATCCAAACAATTGTAAGAGGCATTGAGTTTTCCTCCCACGAAATATCGCAGAGAGATCTCATCTTTAAAGCTGTATTCCTCCACGGGACCGTCCCATTTTTGAAACCAATCCAGATACGCCTCAGCCATCTCGGCCCAGAACCCCTGAGGATCGTCCATCGATCTTCCGTAAAGCTCTTTATACTCTTCCATGCTCTTGATATGGGCCTTTTGCACGAACTCCTTGATCGGCTCAAAAACCCTCTTCTCCGCATAGACCGATTCCACCTGATTTCCTTTTTCTTCCATTTTTCTGTCTCTCTCCTTTCTACGAGCAAAATCACCAGTGCCGTATCAAGTGTTAAAAGCAGGGTAACCTTGTAGATTATTAACATTCAAGGTGACTCAAATTCACATGGTGTTGTTTTGGCCGTGGGGGTCTCTTTTCAAGCTCAAACCATCTGCCTGGTGGTTGTGGGAACGGCACTAAAATCCAAAAGTCTCATGGGCCTCTGTACATTCATGTGGTATTCAGCTCTTTTGAAGATGCTCCAACCATGATAGGTGCTGTGGTTTGATATTGCAAATTACTTATGCGCCTGGTCGGCCCCAGCGGCGAGGTTTTGCAAAAACGCCAGAAGCTCCCGTTTGCATACGACTTCCATGACATATTTTCGCATGACATTGCGAAACATCTTGTGGGTGTTTATGCGCCCCAGGTATTCCATGATGCGTCCGGCAATAGAAAGGGGCGGATCTCCAAGTAAATAGATTTGATTGCGTCCTCAAAAGGAGAGACAGAGAAAGAATGCCGACCCCTCAAACGATTTGATAAGAACGATACAATGGGGACTAAATCCTATTCTATCGCAATTACTTCCTATCTGACAAGAGAAGAGTCAATCCTGATCCACCATCAAGGTGTCATCTGCTGCGTTGCCTTCGATCGCTTCTCCTTGCGGCGTATTACTTATACGCCTCAGTCGGCACTCCTCGGCGCC
>CAZCCX010000199.1:0-4368 GCA_964497115.1 uncultured Desulfobacteraceae bacterium | reverse complement strand
TCTATACATATAGTGGAATTCGAGTGTGTTTCGCGAGACTCTAAACTTGGCAAAGAAGAAATTACAAAGGATATTCCAAACGTCGGTGAGGAAGCCTTAAAAAATCTGGATTCAAGCGGAATCATCAAGGTCGGGGCAGAAGTGAGGCCCGGCGATATCCTTGCCGGGAAGATTACGCCAAAAGGAGAGACCCAGCTGTCCCCTGAAGAGAAGTTGTTGAGGGCCATATTTGGGGATAAGGCCGGGGACGTGAAGGATAGCTCTTTGAGAGTTCCCCCAGGCATGGAAGGGACAGTCATTGACGCGAAGGTTTTTGCCAGGAGAGGGGTAGAGAAGGATCAAAGAAGTCTAGAGATTGAGAACGCCGAGAGGGCCAGGCTGGAAAAGGATATGGCCGATGAAATCGAGATCATAGAGCGAAGCATCAGGACAAAACTAAGAGAAATCTTGGTTGGACAGAAACTAAAGACCAGTCTTCGTGACAAATCATCGAACAAGATCCTTTTTGGTACGAAAAAGACAATAGAGGAAGAAAACGTGGATCAGATTCCCATTCAAGCGTGGGCAGGCGCAGATCTCAGCGCGCCCATGGACTTGGTGGAGAAGATGGAATCCATTGTTGAGAAATACACCGATAGAGTCGAAAAAATTGGCAATCACTTTGAAGAGAGAATCGAGAGATTGAGTCGTGGCGATGAATTGGCGCCCGGCGTGATTAAGATGATCAAGATCTATGTGGCCGTGAAGCGTCAATTGTCCGTCGGTGACAAAATGGCGGGACGTCATGGAAACAAAGGCGTCCTTTCCAGAATTCTTCCGGTTGAGGATATGCCCTATTTTGCAGATGGAACCCCTGTTGATATTATTTTGAACCCGTTGGGTGTTCCCTCAAGGATGAACGTAGGGCAGGTTTTGGAGGCTCATCTTGGGTGGGCTTCCCTTGAGTTGGGCAAAAAAGTGAGCGAACTAGTGGGCCGAATGGGCAACATAGGGGCTCTGACGAAGAGACTCAAGAGTATCTTCTCCAGAGAGGAGTACAATGACTATTTCAAGGATCTGAGTGACGAAGAGGTTGTAGAGAATGCAATGTCTCTGAATAAGGGTGTCCATATGGCCACCCCGGTCTTTGACGGCGCCATGGAAGACGAGATAGAGAAATGTCTCGAAAAAGCAGGACTGCCCATAAACGGTCAGACAACACTATATGATGGCAGGACAGGAGAGCCTTTTGAACGGCAAGTCACTGTAGGTATTATGTATATGATGAAGCTGCACCATTTGGTGGATGATAAACTACATGCTCGCTCCATAGGCCCCTATTCGCTTGTCACCCAGCAACCCTTGGGTGGAAAGGCGCAATTTGGGGGCCAGCGTTTGGGGGAGATGGAAGTGTGGGCCATGGAAGCATACGGGGCGGCCTATTCGCTTCAGGAGTTCTTGACCGTAAAATCCGATGACGTGGCGGGACGAACGCGTATGTACGAGCGCATCGTTAAAGGAAACAATGTCCTTGAGGCGGGACTGCCCGAATCTTTTAAGGTCCTTATAAAAGAGCTGCAAAGTCTTGGGCTTGAGGTTCAGCTGTTTGAAGATACCGAGGCATAGTCATCGACGATTGATTTATTGGCTTGCGCATCAATCAATCGAGGATATTCAATCAAGAGCTAAAAGAGATTAGTGAGGGAGCGCAAATTGGAAGAACTATACAATTTTTTTACCAAGCCTAAAGATCCATCAAGCTATAATGCAGTGAAGATCTCATTATCGTCTCCTGAAAAGATCAGGGAGAGGTCTTTTGGTGAAGTCAAGAAGCCTGAGACCATAAACTACAGAACATTCAAGCCGGAAAGAGACGGCCTCTTCTGCTCAAAGATATTCGGCCCGATAAAAGATTATGAGTGTAACTGTGGCAAGTACAAGAGAATGAAACATCGCGGTATTGTATGCGAGAAATGCGGGGTTGAAGTCATTCAATCCAAGGTTCGTCGCGAGCGCATGGGCCATATTGAGCTTGCCGCACCGGTTTCCCATATATGGTTTCTAAAGTGCCTCCCGTCTAAGATAGGAAATCTTCTCGATCTCAGGTTAAAGGACCTGGAGAGAGTGCTCTACTTTGAGAACTACATTGTGACGGACCCAAAGGATACGTCCCTTGTTAAGGGCACCCTGCTATCGGATGAACAACTCCTTCGAGCCAGAGAAGACTATGGAGACAGGTTTGAAGTAGGCATCGGTGCTGAAGCTATCCAGAGCATGATGCGTGAACTGGACCTTGACGAGCTCTCCCCGGCCCTACGGGCGGAGATGACGGAGACTCGATCAGAAGCGAAGAGAAAGAAGCTTGCCAAGCGTCTAAAGGTGATAGATGCGTTTCGGGAATCCAAGAATAGGCCGGAATGGACTATCATGAGTGTCATCCCGGTCTTGCCTCCTGATCTCAGACCTCTTGTCCCATTGGATGGGGGTAGGTTCGCTACCTCTGATCTCAATGACCTCTACCGCAGGGTCATCAATCGAAACAATAGGCTAAGAAGGCTTCTAGAACTAAATGCTCCCGAAATCATTGTTAGAAACGAAAAAAGGATGCTCCAAGAGGCCGTCGATGTCTTATTCGACAACGGAAGGCGTGGAAAGGCCGTAACAGGTGCAAATAAAAGACCCTTTAAATCCTTGAGCGATATGCTCAAAGGAAAGCAGGGAAGATTTCGACAGAACTTGCTTGGAAAACGGGTGGATTATTCGGGAAGGTCGGTCATAGTGGTCGGCCCTGACCTCAGACTGCACCAATGCGGGCTCCCCAAGAAGATGGCATTAGAGCTTTTCAAGCCCTTTATCTATAATAAACTGGATGAAAAAGGCTTGGCCACCACCATTAAGTCGGCAAAGAAAATGGTGGAAAGGGAAACCCCCGAGGTCTGGGACGCCCTGGACGAAGTGGTAACAGAGTATTGTATTCTTTTGAACAGGGCGCCCACCCTCCATCGGTTGGGCATTCAGGCATTTGAGCCTATCCTTATAGAGGGCAAGGCCATTCAGCTTCACCCTTTGGTTTGCACGGCCTTTAATGCGGATTTTGACGGGGACCAGATGGCCGTGCACGTTCCCTTGTCCATTGAAGCCCAGATTGAGGCAAGAGTGCTTATGATGTCCACCAACAATATCCTCTCTCCGGCAAACGGAGATCCGATTATCGTTCCCAGTCAGGATATTGTCCTGGGAATCTACTATATGACGAGAAAGAGGCCTTTTCGCAAAGGGGAAGGAAAAATCTTTGCCAATGCCGAGGAAGTGAAGATGGCCTATGATTCCAAAGAACTGGAACTGCACTCAGCCATCAAGGCGAGGATAAACGGTAGGATTGAGGAGACCACCACAGGCCGTGTCCTTCTCTACGAAGTCATTCCAGAAAAGATCCCCTTCTCGTTCATCAACAAGGCAATGACCAAGAAGACATTGCGTATGCTCATTAATGAATCCTACAGAAGGCTGGGGATTAAGGCCACGGTTATCCTATCTGATCGGCTAAAAGACTTAGGTTATCGATATGCGACGCTCTCCGGAATATCTATTTCTATAAAGGATATGACTATTCCCTCCCGCAAGTCGGAGATTATTGAGGGGGCGGAAAGGGAGGTCAAGAAGATCGATGACCAGTATAAAGGCGGCCTAATCACTGACGGGGAAAAATACAATAAAGTGATTGATATTTGGGCTCAGTCAACCGAAACGATCTCTTCGGAAATGATGAGTGAGATGGCGATTGAAGAGGTCGAAGGATCCAGTGGACAAAAGACCTCCACCAATAGCTTCAACCCGATTTTTATGATGTCGGATTCGGGTTCAAGGGGCAGCAAGGACCAGATGCGCCAGTTGGCCGGAATGAGGGGGCTGATGGCCAAACCTTCGGGCGAGATTATTGAAACGCCAATTACCTCCAATTTTCGCGAAGGTCTCACCGTGCTGCAATATTTTATCTCTACTCACGGAGCGCGAAAAGGTCTGGCCGATACGGCCCTGAAGACCGCCAATTCCGGTTATTTGACCCGTAGGCTTGTTGACGTGGCCCAAGACACGGTGATCACCACGGAAGATTGTGGGACCGTGGACGGAATTTGGGTTAATGCCCTCACAGAAGGTGGAGAGATCATCGAAAGGGTTGGGGCCAGGGTCTTGGGGAGAAGCGCGTTGCAAGACATCATTGATCCCATCACCGGAGAACTTCTAGTCGCGGCGAATGAGGAAATCAATGAAGAAAAGGTAGAAAAGATCGAAAATGCCGGGTTGGAAAGGGTTCGAATCCGATCTGTCTTGACATGTCAGACACAACGGGGTGTCTGCAAAAAATGCTACGGCCGAGACCTTGCGCAT
>CAZCCX010000198.1:0-4373 GCA_964497115.1 uncultured Desulfobacteraceae bacterium | reverse complement strand
TGGAAGACGTTTTAGGACCAATGAGTCTGTTACAATCGATACAGCCTTGTCGGCCGAATGAACACGGGCAGTTCTGACAAAAGTGATCGTCAACTGATAGTGATCAATGAATATCCGAGATGGAAAAAGAGAGGAAATGATCTGATAATGTGTTGTTGCCGCTATAGGTCTATTATGGCCGAACAGACTGAGTTGATGTGGATGTGCGGAATCTTAGTATTGGGGGATTAAATGGCTAAAGTCAGGGTCTATGAATTGGCCAGGGATCTTAATCTGGACAGCAAAGAACTGGTTGAAAAGCTAAAGGCCGGAGGCCTGGATGTCAAGAACTACATGAGCACTCTGGATGAGGACGCCGCAGCCAAGGCCAGAGATGTTGTTGCTGGACGGGTATCAGAGGTCGTTGAAGAGAAAAGAATAAAGCCTACGGTGATCCGTCGGCGAAAAAAAATAGTAGAGGTCAAGCCGGAAAAACCTGCCGTAGAACCTGATGAGGAAACAGAAAAAGTTGAAAAAGAGCCGGTGGAAGAAGCTCCAGCGGAAGAGATAGAACCGGTTGAGGCGGCTCCAGAGGAGACTGAAGAGAAAGTCAAAGAAGAGGTATCTGTTGAGCCTGAACCGGAAGAGCCGCCGACTAAGAAAAAGCCCAAGAAGACGAAGAAAGCCAAAAAGAAACCCATCCATGAACCAGCCAAGATCATCAAAGCCCCGGAAGAGGGCCCCCTAAAGACGCAGATTGCAGAAGAGAAAGAAAGGAAAACAGTCCGTCAGGCTCAGCCCACCCATCCGGGGCCCCCTAGTGCAATAGAGGTAGGGGCCGAGAAAGAAAAGAAGGGGAAACCGGCTAAGAAGAAGGATAAGAAGAGGGGCGCGAAAAAGCAAGATGTTGAGACAGTTGCTGTTCGCCGCCGTAAATTAGAGGTGTTCGAGCGGGCAGATCTCTACGAGGGCCGAAAAGGGCCGAAAAAAGAGAGAAGAGGGGGAAAAGGAAGAGATGCCGTCAAGAAATTGAAACAGACGGAGATCACCGTCCCCAAGGCAAGCAAGAGAAGGATCAAGATTCCGGATCAGGTCACAGTTGCGGAACTTGCCAAGGCTATGGGGATAAAAGGTGTTGAAGTGATCAGAAAACTGATGGCCCTCGGCTCCCCTTCAGGGATCAATCAGTCCATTGATTTTGAAACAGCATCGCTTGTGGCGGATGAATTCGGCTATGAAATGGAGCTGGATCTTTTCGATGTGGACAGCATCGTCGCTGATGTCGAAGATAAAGCTGAAGACCTGAAACCGAGGCCACCCGTAGTGACCATCATGGGACACGTGGATCATGGAAAGACGTCTTTTCTCGATTACATCAGAAAATCCAATATTATTGGAGGTGAGTCAGGTGGGATTACCCAGCACATTGGGGCCTACTACGTGAAAACCAATAACGGGGATATTGTGTTTTTAGACACGCCGGGACATGAAGCCTTTACGGCCATGAGGGCAAGAGGGGCAAAGGTAACGGATATCATTGTTTTGGTTGTCGCTGCCGATGATGGCGTCATGCCGCAGACTGCAGAGGCGGTCAACCATGCCCGCGCCGCAGATATTCCCATTATTGTTGCGATCAATAAGATTGATAAGCCTGAAGCCGACATTGACAAGGTAACAAGAGAGTTATCAGATTTGCAGTTGGTCCCTGAAGCATGGGGTGGAGATACCATATTCGGGAATATCTCCGCCAAGACAGGGGAAGGGGTGGAGGAATTCTTGGAACTTCTATCTCTTCAATCTGAGATCCTTGAACTGAAGGAGAATCCTGGTAAACCCGCGCGCGGGACCATTGTAGAGGCAAGACTGGATAAGAGCAGAGGTCCTATTGCTACCGTCCTTATCAAGAGCGGAACGCTCAAACAAGGGGACTGTTTTGTCTGTGGTGAGCATTACGGGAAGCTGAGAGCCATGCTCGATCATCGCGGCAAGCGATTGAAATCCGCGGGTCCTGCATTTCCAGCGGTGATCTATGGGATTTCGGGGGTTCCAATGGCCGGAGATGAATTCATTGTCGTCCCGGACGAGAAGACGGCCAAACGGGTTATCGATCATCGCCACTCCGTCATAAGAGCGTCTGCAACAGGCACGCGCGGTGTTGTCAGCCTTGAAGACCTTTTTGAAAGGATCAAAGAGGGGGAGATCAAGGAGTTGAATGTTATTCTAAAGGCTGATGTGCAAGGTTCCATTGAGGCGGTCTCCGAGTCCTTGCTCAAATTGAGTACGGAAGCGGTCAAAGTCAATATCATTCATGCCTCAACGGGTGCCGTCACGGAAACCGATGTCATGCTCGCTTCTGCATCGGGTGCCGTTATTATCGGTTTCAATGTGCGGGCAAATCCGAGGGGTAAGGAAGTCGCTGCTAAGGAAAAGGTGGACATACGCTATTATGATGTTATCTACAATATCATTAAGGATGTTCGACTGGCCATGGCCGGGCTTCTTGAGCCGACCTATAAAGAGAATGTCATTGGTCGGGCGAACGTAAAGGAAATATTTCGCGTTCCAAGGGCGGGCACTGTCGCCGGGTGTTATGTGACGGACGGCCATCTTGAGAGGAACGCCAAAATCCGTCTTCTAAGAGACGACGTGGTTGTCTTTGATGGGAAGATGGCATCCCTCAGACGTTTTAAAGATGACGTGAAAGAAGTGCAATCTGGTTACGAGTGCGGCATCGGGCTGGAAGGTTTTCAGGATATTAAGCCGGGAGATGTCTTCGAGGTCTATCAGATGGAGGAAGTCGCAGCGGAGTTGTAGGGAATGGTTGTCGGGATTCTTCGAATAGAACTCCACTTGTACGATAATCGGTCTCTCAAGGGAAAGAGAAAGATCGTAAAGAGCATGGTCGAAAAGACCAAGCACAAATTCAATGCAGCCATCGCTGAAGTCGGCTCCAACGATAAATGGCAGAAGATCGAGTTGGGGGTGTGTAGCGTCGGAAATGACAGACGTCATGTAGATGCCTCATTGACCAATATCCTGGCATTCCTTGAATCTTTGGGCCTGGCTGAGATTGTTGATTCACAGATAGAAATCTTTAACGCATAAGGGAATTCGTATCAATTTTCCTTTATGGAATGCACTTAAGTCTTGGCCATGGCCAAAACAATTGAAGGTGAGTCTCAATCACCTAGAATATGACGGGAATTCTATGTTGGCAGGAAAGAGGGCAGTCAGGGTAGGTGATCAACTCTTAAGGGAGATAGCCGATCTGCTCTTGAGCAGTGTGAGGGACCCGAGGGTGAAAGGGGTCACCCTGACGGGAGTCGATCTGAGTAATGATCTCAAACACGCCAAAGTCTTTTACAGTCGCATAGGGGACGAGAAGGAATTTGAGAGGATTCAGGAAGGCCTGGATAGTGCCAAAGGGTTTATCAAGAGAGAACTTGCGACTCGAATGGAGTTGAAATACATGCCTGATATCATTTTCAAGAGAGATCTTTCCTTGGAAGAAGGCAACCACATGGAGAGACTCTTTGAGAGGTTGAAATCAGAAGACTCAGGCGATGCCCTGGAGTGAAGCCATCATATTGAGCCAGAGCTTAACTAGAATGAACATATGGGAAAACCTAATGATGGTGTAATCCTGATTGACAAGGAGGGAGGCAGGACCTCTTTTGATGTGGTGAGGCAGGTCAGGCGCTTCTCGGGGATCAAAAAGGTCGGGCATGCCGGAACGTTAGATCCTTTTGCCACAGGATTACTGATTGTGATGCTGGGTGAGGGGACGAAGCTCTCCCCTCATCTCACGGCCGGAGAGAAGATTTACCAGGCTACCATGAGACTTGGAGTAGAGACCGACACGCTGGACCTGACCGGAGAGATAGTGAAAAGAAGCGATGTGCCCGAGTTTGGGCCGGGACTCCTTAGACAGGCCGCCCTTGAATTCGTGGGAGAAATTGAGCAAATCCCTCCTCAATTCTCGGCAGTCAACTATCACGGCAGACGGGCGTATTCCTTCGCACGAGAAGGGATTCGAATTGACTTGCAGAAAAGAAAGGTGAGACTCCGTTCTTTGGAGATAACGTCTGTTAATCTGCCGGACGTGGCCATAAACGTTACTTGTTCCAGTGGAACCTACATCAGGAGCCTCGCTGCCGATCTGGGAAGACGATTGGGGCCTGGAGCCCACCTGACTTCCCTGAGGAGGTTGAAGAGCGGCACCTTCAATGTAAGAGATGCTCTGAGGCCGGAAAAACTGGAGTCGTTGTCCAGTGACTCGGTGTTTCAGGGGAAGATCATCCCATTGTATGAGGCATTGCCCGACATGCTGGAAATACCGGTGGATGGCCTGGTGGCTCGAAAAATCAGAAACGGGTATCAGCCTCTGTGGAAAG
>CAZCCX010000197.1:2303-4396 GCA_964497115.1 uncultured Desulfobacteraceae bacterium | reverse complement strand
GATACGCCAATCGTAACATGGTGGCTATGAGCAGACTGAATGTGAGTACTCCCAGTAGCCCTGTTTCTGTCATAACCCTTACGTACTGAGCATCCACAAATCGGTAACCGGCCACCCCATATCCCAAAATGGGATGCTCAACCCAATCTTCGGCCGCACTTCCCCAGCTTTTTAACCTGGCAGAGAGTGAGGTATCTAGCTTAACACCGCCCACTTCAACAACATTTTTCTGAGTCTTACCCTGTGTAAATGTATATGCGATCCTTTCCTTGGCCGGCTTAGGGGCGACGAACGGAAGGCTGACAGCAAGGAGGACAATGGCCATTGCTACCCAATGTCGTTTCTCAGATAGCCAGACAAATGCCAGCATGGCTGGAACAATGGCCAAATATGAACTTCTGGATTGCGTGTAAATCAAAGGAACAGCAAATAGAAGGGCCAAAAAACCGTAGATATATTGATCACGCAGAGAATTGGACGTCAACCATAATCCTGCAGTGATTGAAATCATAAAGACCAGATATCCGCCAAGGGTGTTTGGCTCTCCTGTCCCGCCTTCGAACGGAGCAGAGACCCTGCCCCCACCGGGGATCTGCGCGATCCCAATGGTGGAGACAATCGCGCAAGTAATGAGGAGTGCCCACAAATAATTCCGGGCCTGCTTTTTGCTCTCAAGGTGGTTGGCCACCATAAAATAGATAATCATGTATTGAAAATACTTCAGGACGAACAAAAAGCTGGTCTTTAAATTGACTCTTTGGGCGAAAGACGCAAAAAGGGTAGCTAGGAGGCAAACGACAATGTAAAAGAAGATGGGTTTGTTCAGCGGGGTCTTCAAGAACAAGCCCAGTTCCTTCTTGATGGACATCTTGCCCACCCAGCTTATTCCTATGACCACAAGGAGAAAGTCATCAAGCCTTAAGGTAACTCCACGCCCCAGGCTACCTCCTCCTGTGGAGCCCACAATGAACTCCGGACTCAAAAGCATGGAAAAAACCAGGATGTAAAGGGCAATATCAGTGCTGGCAAAACTGGCCACGGAGATAACAATGCCTGCCGTCAAGGCAAAGATCTGGAAAGTGGAAAGTAGGGGTATCATCAGCGCGAGCGCAGTAAGAACAACAAGCACAATAACAAGGGGAACAATGAGTTCAAGGGTCGTTTGACCACCGATGTATGGATTATAGTTTTTGGGCCTATTGTCCAAGTGTCTTCCCCGGCAATGGCTTTCTTCTTTGGCAAGAGAATAACGGAGGTTACTCATGGAAGAGATTATCTCTTTATTACCCGGCTTTCAATCCCACTCGATTTTAAATCCTGGTATTGACTTTCTGCCCCTTCTTTTGTAAAAAAAGCGCCAATAAACAGCCGAGATTCCCCGTCTTGGTCTTCTGTGGCATATGGTGAGTATCCGAGTTCTGTCAGTGATCCTATTATATCCTGGAGTTCCTCCGAAGATGCGTAAACACCGATCAGATTGGCATAAGCCGTTTTCATGATCCTGCCTTCTTCCAATCCATGCCCCTGTTTAAAGGTCTCGGCCTCTTTCCGATCTTCGAAATATCCCACAAAGACTCTATACCAAACCCCATTACTCACTTCTACCTTGACCCAATAAGAAACAAGATCTCTTTTTGCATACTGAGACATCACCTCTTCTGCATTTCGCACATTACGACAATGCGACACAAGGATAGAGTAAGGAAATGAGGGAATCCCTTCCGGAGACATGGTTGTTTCAGGTCCCACCGTTTGCTTTACATCCATTATTGATTCAGTAACAGGGGTTATTGCCTCGAGCTTAGACTGTTCCGCGTACACATTAGTCTCAGGCTTGGAAGTGGCCTTCTTTTGTTCTGTCGGAACAAATGGTCTCAGAGTATCCTCTTTGGCAACAGGTGTTTCAACGACCGCTACCTGCTCCTTCAGGGCCGTGGACTTCATGATCGGCGCTTTGATCTGGGCTTGAGGGGCGTCATCGGAGACAACCGTCTTCATCTCCGAGGTAACCACCTCCGGTTTACTCTCAATGGTCCCCTTTTCAGATTCTCTCTTGCCCGCTAGTTCCATTAGGTTCATGTCAACAGGCGTTT
>CAZCCX010000197.1:0-2293 GCA_964497115.1 uncultured Desulfobacteraceae bacterium | reverse complement strand
CTTAAACGGTTCAATGATACCACTCCGCCAAAGGATCCCCATAGTGAGAAGAAAGGCCGCCGCCAAAACAAGGGCCGAATTCACTCTATTTGACATCCTAGTCTGTTTCTTCGGGGGTCTTTCTCTCTTATCCCCTGAAGAAATCATCTGACTCACGCGTTCTAACCCGTCTCTTATCCAATTGCGAAATGTACTCCCGACACGCCTAAGTCTGTTCTTATTCTTCTCTTCTTCACCATAGGTGTAATTGTAGCTGTAGTATTTATAGTCTTGGAAATCGGGGCTCACATCCGCTCTCATGCCATTGAGGACAACGCCCATGAGATTACAATGAACCCGGTCCAGCTGGGCCTTGGCCCTTCTCAATAATCCCCTTGATACGGCACCTACCCGATAAACGAGGAGGACTCCATCAACTTTGGCCGCGAGTATAGCGGCATCAGCCGTAGAGAGAATGGGAGGGGAGTCGAAGATGATCGTGTCATAGTCTTCTTTCGCCTCTTTAAGAAAATTCGTCAAATGTTCGGAGTCAATCAACTCTGCGGGATTAGGAGGTATAGGCCCACTGGTGATGATATGGAGGTTGTCCAAGCCCGGCGTCATCATCACTTCATCCGCGCCCATATGTCCCATAATCATATCAGTGACGGTTTTGACTGTGTCACGCCAGGGATGGTTTTCCATCAAGACGTCGGTAAGGCCAGGGGATCTTTCCACACCAAACAATCCGTCTACTACAGGTTTTCGTAAGTCAGATCCGACCAAAAGGATCTTCATTCCGGCCTGAGCCATGGTGATTGCTAAGTTTGCTGTGACGAGCGTTTTCCCTTCTTCAGGAGATGTGCTGGCAACGGCTATGCTCTTTATCTTCTTCTCTGTCTCCTTGAATTGAATATTTGTCCTCAGAGCTCGGAAACTCTCCGCCATCATTGACTTAGGGACGAAATGCGAGACCAGATAGACCAATTGGTTTTCAATGGTCTCCTCAATCCCGTCTGGATACCGCTCCTCCAGACTTTCCCGGATATCCTTGCTATCGGCCTGAGGAATAATACCCAAGACCTGAGTCCCAAGAGTCTCCTCAACATCCTCGATGGCCCCCAGAGATGTGTCGAAGGTCTCTACGACAAAGCCAACAATGATACCAACAATAAGTCCGATGATAATACCCATCGCACCTGTGGCAACCGTCTTTGGAGGATTAATGGGCTGTGTGGACAAGAAAGCTTGTTTAACGATCGTGACTTCCTCTGGTTTTTCCGCCTTTCTGATTGAGGCTTCTTGTTCCTTGGTCTCCAGAAGAACCGTCCTGCCGTTAAAAGAATCGACCCTCCTTTTCAATCGGTCATATTCCAGTTTCTTGTCCATCAAAACGCTGGTCTTTTTCTCGATGTCTTCCAACCCGTTGTTGAAATCAATCTTCTTCCTCTCCAACTCGTTGATCTCCAGTTGGAGAAGAAGGGACATCTTTCGGGCATTTTCGATAGTTTTTCGACCGATCCCCACGATCTCGGGGTGTTGGGGCGTAAAATCTTCCAGCAAAGACTCTTTCT
Organism: uncultured Desulfobacteraceae bacterium; assembly: GCA_964497115.1. Taxonomy (GTDB): domain Bacteria; phylum Desulfobacterota; class DSM-4660; order Desulfatiglandales; family HGW-15; genus JAFGFY01. The sequence continues at coordinate 740 of CAZCCX010000197.1, read as the reverse complement.
GAAGCAAGAGGCCCACAAGGGTATCATTGACGCTCTGATATTGTTTCGAGGCCTTTGTTGAATAGAAGTCATGCCCTGAACCGGAGGGGTCCTCAATAAATTGGCCCAAACGCTGCCGTACTCCCTCCAGTTCTCTCTTATCCTCGTCGAGTTCTCTTATATTGTTCTGAATATCCTGGCTTGTTTTCAGCAGAACCTCGCTTTGCATATCCAGGGAAATCAATTGATTTTCATGGGTAAATCGGTTGAATGCCTCTTCCGAGAGGCGTAGATCTTCTCGCACTGCATTAAGCTGCTTCTTAATGTATTTCAGGGCATCGGATGTTCGTTGCATCTGCTCTTCAGCATGGAACTCCTTGTAAGCTAAGCCAATTGCAGTAGCAAGATCCCTAGCAAAAACAGCTTTCTTGTCCGTCACTTCAATATTAAGGATGTTGGTATATTCTTCCCGACTCACTTCAACTTGAGACTGAAGCCCCTCAATGACAGGAATGACTTCTTCCTTGAGTTGTCCATCCTCCCCCACAGCTTCGTGGGGAATAAGGCCCAACTCTTCAGCGACCCTTTGAAAAATCGGATAACTCTTGATCACCGTCATCTGAGTTTCTATCGGATTGGAGATCGTACTGGCAAAAAGTTCTTCAACGGTTGCCTCTTTTTCAAACTTGATACTGCACACAGAAGTATAAAGAGGGTCAGGGGCCTTTAGAATGGTAAGGGAGAGGCTGAAAAGACCAAAG
>CAZCCX010000196.1:0-4410 GCA_964497115.1 uncultured Desulfobacteraceae bacterium | reverse complement strand
AAAAAGTCGAAAAGCCGTCACTCCCGCGAAAGCGGGAGTCCATAACCTCTTGGAATGCCTGGATTCCCGCTTTCGCGGGAATGACAGAAAAGAGGCAGAGCGGACTTTTTACGAACGCATCAATTTTATGATGAATATTTTAGGAATAGATACTTCTTGTGACGATACGTCGGCCGCGGTGGTTGCAGACGGGCACCGTGTGCTGTCGAACGCCGTCAATTCACAGATCAAACTCCATCACCCTTATGGGGGCGTTGTCCCTGAACTCGCCTCCAGGGAACACATCCGGAATATGGTTCCCGTGGTTCAGGAGGCCCTTTCCGCTGCAGGTCTCAAAGTGAGAGATTTGCACGGTGTCGCCATAACCGTAGGACCGGGGTTGATCGGCTGTCTTCTTGTGGGACTCTATTATGCCAAGGGCTTGGCTTATGTGAACCATATTCCTTTAATGGGGATAAATCACCTTGAGGGACACATCCTCTCCATCTTTTTGGAGGAGAAGACCCCCCGATTTCCCTTTGTAGCTCTCACTGTCTCAGGAGGGCATACAAGCCTCTATTATGTAAAGGGGTTTGGGAACTATACGTTATTGGGTCAGACTCTTGACGATGCGGCGGGCGAGGCCTTTGACAAGGTGGCAAAAATCCTTGACCTGGGCTATCCCGGCGGTGCGGTCATAGAGAAACTGTCTCAATCAGGGCAAGGTGACAAGATTGCCTTTCCGCGAGCCTACCTGTCCCCTGAATCTTTTGATTTTAGCTTCAGCGGCTTAAAGACTTCTGTGGCCCTTTATGTCAGTAAATGGCGTGAAGAGGAAAAGGGTAAAGGAGCAGTCAAAGTCGCCGATATTGCCGCGTCCTTCCAAGAGGCTGTCATAGATGTTTTGGCCCATAAACTCATGAAGGCAAGGGATAAGACGGCTGTAAGCTCGATCGTTCTGGCAGGCGGTGTTGCCTGTAACCAGGCACTACGCAAAAGACTGCGAGATATCGCTTCGGAAAAGGATGTGGAGGTCTATTATCCGCGGCCGGCCTATTGCACAGACAATGGCGCCATGATTGCCGCTGCGGGATATCATCGGATGGTTCGTGGTGAACGGGCGAGCCTTTCTATGGATGTGAGATCAAGATTTCCCATACAGGATTTTCTTTCCATCACGCCTCAAGACACTTAAGTTTCTTTTGTTTTTGGTCCATCTTGCTATTGATTTAACCCTTCAAAATCTCTACAATCAATAGATTCAAAAAGGTCGATCAGCAGGGGATACCCGGTCCTTTTACGCCCGTCAAAGGCGGGAAACTCTGACTGCGAGGATTCTTTATTTCAAATGGCCGAAGAGGGGAAGCCCTCTCCTGCCGAGTCAAGAGTCCGAAAAAGACTTTTTTGGAGATTATCCGCTATCATCGTGTTGAGGGCTTGCAGTCCGATAGGTAAACAAATCATGGTCTTCAGTAGACAGATAAAATACTATTTTTTGAAACTTACTCGACTCAGAGGGGAACCCCACGAACTTGCCACAGGCATGGCTCTTGGCATTTTCTCAGGGATGATACCCATTATTCCTTTCCAGATAGCCCTGGCCATTACCTTGGCTCTTTTTTTTCAGGGAAGTAAAATCACGGCGGCTCTGGGCACATGGGTCACAAACCCCCTGAATTGGTATTTCACATACCTCTACAGCTATAAAATTGGTGCATCGATTCTTGGGGTCCCGAGGGAAAACGGGATCATCTCCTCCGTCATGGATCCGTTTCAACATACGGAAGGATACTTGCAGCTTATCGGGAAGATCGCCGGCGCGGGAACAACCATCATCTCTTCATTTCTTTTGGGAGGGTTCATCATGGGTCTTGTCGCCGCCTTACCCTCCTATTTCATTTCTCTAAGATTTTTCCAGTTTGTTAGGCGCTGGCGTCAGAAAAGGAGAGACCGCAAGGTCTTGCGAAAAGCACGCCAATGAAAAGGGAGTACGGATTTCGACCAAAGAAAAGTCTGGGGCAGCATTTTCTGAAAGACAAGGAGATCGTCCGGGAAATAATCAATAAGGCCCGATTCGATCCAGCAGATCGCGTTCTAGAAATAGGTCCCGGTTTAGGCGCCCTCACCCCTCTTCTGGCAAAAGGAGTTCATCATGTTATTGCGGTTGAAAAGGATTCGCGTTTGACGGACATGCTCAATAAGAGGCTGTCTGCAGAAAAGATTGAAAATGTTCACCTCATTAATGAAGACATCCTCAAACTGGATTTCAGCCGCATACCTTCTCTCCACGGAAGAAAGGTAGGAGTTATAGGCAATCTCCCCTATAACATCTCTTCCCCTATCCTTGAAAAACTTGTTGAAAACCGACATATGGTGAATCGGGCTGTGCTCATGCTTCAGTCTGAATTGGCTGGTAGGTTGATCGCCAACCCCGGCACTAAGGCATTCGGGGCCATGACGGTCTTTATTCAGTATGATGCCCGCGTTTCTCCACTCCTTCATGTGCCAAAGGAGGCCTTTCATCCGCGACCAAAAGTAGATTCCATGGTCCTGGAAATGGATTTCCAGCGACCTTACCCCGAACGAACTGAGGATGACGTCAAGTTCAGAACGGTTGTCAAAGGGGCCTTTGCCCAGAAACGCAAGACCCTTTTGAATTCTCTGAAGAATACACTTGTATCCTACAGCCGTGAGGAGATCTTGGCGGCATTGGAAAGGTGTGATATTGACCCAAAAAGAAGGGCCGAGACCCTTACAATTGAAGATTTTCTACGACTGACATCCGCTCTTATAGCCGTTTCTTGACAAAATTCAGGGCCGGTGCTATTGGGAAATCACCTCGGCCACAGCTAGGGGATTCTCGAAAGGGCGAAAAAAGAACTTGTCATGTTAGAGAACAAATACCATGCATAACTATATTGTCATTGAAGGACCCTTGGGAGTAGGAAAAACCAGCCTGGCGTTGAAGCTTGCGGAGGAGATGAATGCAGAGACGTTAATGGAAGACACGGAAGAAAACCCCTTCTTGCTCAAGTTCTATCAGAACCAAAAAAAGTACAGCTTCCAGACACAAGTTTTCTTTCTTCTCAGACGTTATCAGCAATCCACGCGATTAGGGCAGATGGGCCTTTTTAAGAGAACTGTTATTTCAGATTATCTCTTTGATAAAGACATGATCTTTGCGCGGACTAATTTGGATGATAGTGAGTTTTGGCTCTATGAACAGTTATTCCATCTTTTAAGAAAAAGGATCGTGCCGCCTGATCTGACCATCTTCCTCCAAGCCACGACAGATGTATTGATGGAGAGGATAAAGAAGCGAGACAGAAAATATGAACGGAACATCAATTTCAAGTATTTGGAAAGCATAAATCAGGCGTTCAATGAATACTTCTTTCATTACTCGGATTCTCCGCTGTTGATCATTAATGCATCCAAGATCGACTTTGTCCATGTTGCTGAAGATTTTCAAGATCTGGTGGAACGGATCAAAAGGATGAAGTCAGGGATTCAATATTACGTGCCCATGAGTTCTGGAGATTGAATGATGGAAGTCGTGAATACTATCGCTGTGATGCAGGAGCGATGTGAAAGTCTGAGGCTGTCAGGAAAGCGTATCGCGCTCGTCCCGACCATGGGGTTCTTTCACGAAGGGCACCTTGAGTTAATGAGAATAGGCAGAGAACTCTCCGACATCGTGGTGGTCAGTATCTTTGTAAATCCCACGCAATTCGGACCTAATGAAGATTTTGAATCCTACCCCCGTGACATGGAATCAGACCTGGCAAAGGCGGAAAAGCGAAATGTTGATTTGGCCTTTGCTCCGTCTGTGGATGAGATGTACCCCGGGGACTCCCAGACCAAGATCATGGTTGAAAAGGTCACAAAACACCTCTGTGGTCTTTCGCGACCTGGGCACTTTAACGGCGTAACCACTGTGGTGGCCAAGCTTTTTAATATAGCCAAACCTCACATAGCCATATTCGGGGAAAAGGACTACCAGCAATTGACCGTAATCCGTCGTATGGCCAAGGATCTTGACATGGACATCCGCATTGTGGGTGTGCCTACTTTTAGAGAACCTGACGGCCTGGCCATGAGTTCAAGGAACAGCTATCTTAACACGGATGAGAGGGTATCGGCGCTCTCTCTGAACAAGTCTCTTGATTTCGCCGAAGACCTCTGCAAGCAGGGCGAGCGAGAGGTCTTCAAGATAAGAGAAGCCGTGGAGGCGTTAATCCTCAGTCATCCCCACACGGCCATTGACTATATCAATATATGCGATTCCCACACCCTGGAAGACCTGGAAACCCTCGAAAAAGAGGTCCTCGTAGCATTGGCCGTCAAAGTGGGAAAAACGAGATTGATTGATAATCGAGTAATAACAATAGGTTAGAATGCGTTTTTTTTGGGTCAAAAAGAGGTTTACAA
>CAZCCX010000195.1:0-4417 GCA_964497115.1 uncultured Desulfobacteraceae bacterium | reverse complement strand
GGAATTTTGCCTTCGAGGAAAAGAAAGAAATATGTCGGGCTATTGTAGATTTGACTTTTGGTTATTAGTTTGCTAGAGACCCTTCTTTTTTGAAAGGATATCATGCTTATGGATATATCAGTGACATTCAGACATATGAAGCCCACGGAGAGTATAAGAATTTATGCCGAGGAAAAACTCTCAAAAATCAAGAAATATCTGGACGCCCCCATCGAAGCCCATGTAGTGCTGTCGGTGGAAAAATTCAGGCATATTGCGGATGTTACCCTCAGTGTCAATGGCATTTTGATCAAGGGAATTGAAGAGACCGATGACATGTACTCAGCCATTGATCAGGTCATGGACAAACTGGAAGCACAGGTCAAGAAATCCCGATCAAAAGTAAGGAACAGGAGAACGGAAGGCAGGAAAGGCGAAAATACCTTCGAACTGGAAGAAAGCGACGAAGAGGACTCTTTGCGTCTGGACACACCCAGCATAGAGGTGGAGAAGTTGGTGGCTAAACCCATAGACCTCGAAGAGGCCGCAATGCAGCTTTCCGCTTCACAGCAGGATTTCCTTGTTTTCAGAAACTCCCGTTCTGAAGAAATCAATGTCATTTACAAACGCAAGGATGGAAATCTCGGACTGGTACTGCCCTCCAGCTGACCCATCTGAGAATGCTACTTTGATACGAAGATCATGAAACTCTCAAATATATTGAACCAAAATCATGTTATCCCCGACCTGAAAGCCAAAGATAAAAAGGGAGTATTGGGGGAACTCGTGGATGTTATAGTCAGCTCTGATCCGACACTTGACAAGAATTCGCTGGTCAAAGTTCTTTTGGAAAGAGAACGCCTCGGAAGCACGGGGATTGGCGATGGTGTCGCCATACCCCATGGAAAGTTCCAGGGTCTCAAGCATCCTATTATCTCTTTTGGCCGGAGCCGGAAGGGACTCGACTTCGATGCCATGGACGGAGAGGCTGTATTCCTGTTTTTCTTATTGGTGGCGCCGGAAGATTCTGCCAGCATCCACTTGAAAGCACTGGCCAAAATTGCCAAGATAATCAAGAGCCGATCGTTTCGAAATGCATTGATGCAAGTTCCCACCAGGGAAGAAATTTATCAAACAATCATACAAAACGATGAGCAGTTATAAGAACCAAGGGCTCAAACATCCGCCGACACCGATAGCGGAAGAAAGCGAGTTTTTCTCCCATGATAGGTTTGCTAATCGTCACCCACAGTAATCTAGGTAGAGAAATCATCAATGCCGCAGAATTCATTCTAGGACGCGTAGAGGCCGCGGATGCCGTCTCGATCATCGAAACCACGGACAGTGAAGGCATCCACAAAATGATCCAGAAAAAAGTTGAGGCTCTTGATCGCGATCAGGGTGTACTGATCCTCACGGATATGTTTGGGGGGACACCATCAAATATCAGCCTCTCCTTTCTCAAGGAAGGACAGGTTGAGGTTCTGACCGGAGTCAACCTGCCCATGGTATTGGCCATTGCCCGGAACCGTTCAGACTCAACGCTGAGTGAAGTGGCCAAGACAGCCGAAGAGGCAGGCAAAATGAGCATCTCGTTAGCGAGCAAATTATTGATGGACTCGGGATGACCTCACTGGTATCTGTTACAACAGAGAATGACCGATTCTATTTACCTCAGATACACGAGATAGAGAAGCTCTCCTTTCCGTCGCCGTGGAGCCTAAATGCCCTACAATCTGAGATTGAAAATCCTATTTCACATCTCTGGGTTTTCAAGAGGGAAGAAGCCCTTTCGGGATATATCTGCTTCTGGATGTTTGACAAGGAGGCGCAGCTTCTCAGTTTGGCCGTTCACCCCCGTGACAGAGGGGAAGGGCTCGGACATTATCTATTGAAGAAGATGATTGAGACGGCTGTCTCCAAAGGAGTGCAATATATTTGGCTGGAGGTCAGGCCATCAAACCTGGCCGGGAAAAGGTTGTATCAAAAGTTGGGTTTTGAAGAGGTCTATCGGAGGCCGAGATATTACTCCAACACCGAGGATGCCATTGTCATGGCTCTTAATCCCCTTTCAGCAGAAACACATTACAGAATCTCAAACTCATAGTAGATAGGAGGCAAAGCATGTCGATAAAAGTCGCGATCAACGGTTTTGGGCGTATTGGAAGGGCAGTCCTTAGAGCAGGGCTCCCGAATCAGGATATAGAATTTGTGGCCATCAATGATCTCACAGATTCCTCCACCCTCAGTCACCTGCTTAAGTACGATTCCACTCAGGGCACTCTGCAAGCCGAGGTATCGAGCACTGACACTTCTTTGATTATCGATGGCAAAGAGGTCCGAATCTATAGGGAAAAAGATCCTTCTAAGATTCCGTGGAGCGAAGTGGGTGCTGAAATTGTCTTTGAGTGTACGGGTCTGTTCAGGGACAAAGAGACGGCCTCTGCCCACCTGGCTTCCGGAGCCAGAAAAGTCATTATTTCCGCCCCTGCAAAAGACCCGGATATAACGATTGTCATGGGTGTAAACGAACAGGACTACAACCCCCAATCGCACCATATCGTGTCAAATGCCTCATGTACCACCAATTGCCTCGCCCCGGTCTGCAAGGTCCTTCTCGATCATTTCGGAATCGAGAGGGGGCTCATGACCACGACTCATGCCTATACCGGCGATCAAAGACTCCTTGACTTTCCCCACAAAGATCTCAGAAGAGCAAGGGCCGCAGCCCTCTCCATGATCCCCACAACGACAGGCGCGGCCAAGGCCGTCGCCCTGGTTCTCCCCCAACTTGCCGGTAAACTCAATGGGATGTCCATCCGGGTCCCGACACCCAATGTCTCTCTTGTAGACCTGGTTGTGCAACTCAACAAACCTGCCACTGTGGATGAAGTAAATAGTGTCCTGAAAGCGGCCGCCGAAGGACATCTAAAGGGCATCCTCGCCTATTGCGAAGAGCCCTTGGTCTCCATTGACTTTAACAGGTCCACCGTATCTTCCACTGTGGATGCGCTCTCCACAATGGCCGTAGGAGATATGTTCAAGGTCCTTGCGTGGTATGACAACGAATTCGGCTATTCATGCCGCATGATTGACTTGGCCCTGTATATGGCAAAAAGTTGAGCCCTTGTATTCCAAATGCATTTGACGGGATGAATAGCACTTTGAAAGAAGGTGACCCGCCAAAGATTCCCGCAAAACAGGAGGTTTTTTATGACTGACCGAAGGCCCATGATCGCAGGCAATTGGAAAATGAACCTAAGTCTTCTGGGAGCGGCCTCCCTGGTCAAAGCCATAAGGGAAGGCATTCAAGACCAAGATAGTGTAGATGTTCTGGTCGCCCCTCCCTTCACAGCCCTCTCGGTCGTCAAGGGACTCATCGGAGATACCAAGATTCTCTTATGCGCTCAGAATATGCACTGGGAATCTTCCGGCGCATATACCGGTGAGATCTCTCCGGCCATGCTGTCGGAGGCCGGATGTTCCCATGTCATTTTGGGGCACTCCGAAAGAAGGAGCCTTTTTAAAGAAACCGATGAGATGATTGATCTAAAAGCCAATGCCGCTGTTGAATTGGGATTGATTCCCATTGTCTGTATTGGAGAGACCCTTGAGGAACGGGAGGCTGGGGAGACTTTTGAGGTGCTAAAGACTCAACTGACCGGTTCACTACATAACTTTGTGAACAACAGCATGTTACCCCATTCCACGATTCTGGCTTATGAGCCCGTTTGGGCCATAGGCACAGGTCGGACCGCCTCCCCGGAACAGGCCCAAGAGGTACACCAATTCCTTCGAGAATGCCTCACCGAAAACTTCGATGCCGGTACGGCGCAACGCATCAGGATTCTCTATGGAGGAAGCGTAAAACCCGATAACATAAAGGATTTAATATCAAAACCGGATATTGACGGTGCCCTCGTGGGTGGGGCGAGCCTGAGTGCCGATTCCTTTGTGCCGATTATCAGACTTGGGGGATAGGCAATAATTTCTATTGCAAAATTGATTTTTTTTGGCAATACTAACAAATTACAAATATTTCATGAAGTGAAAGAAAAGGATCGCAGATGACACTCGTTCTTGTTTTATTACATGTTTCCGTATGCATTGCCCTTATCCTGATTGTCCTCCTTCAAACAGGCAAGGGGGCAGACATGGGCGCTGCGTTCGGCGGCTCTAGTCAGGCACTCTTTGGAAGCAGCGGTGCCACGTCTTTTATGCACAAAGTAACGGTTGCCGTAGCAGCCATTTTCGTACTGACCTGTATGAGCCTTACTCTTCTTTTTGGAAAGGGCGAGACCTCCTCTGTTATGGAAGGCGTCTCTCAGACAGAAGCCCCTGTTGCCGCGGAAACTCAAATCCCGGACGCTCAGCCCCTGGGCGCCCCCGAAACTCAAGGGGAGGAATAGACCTTTCTTCCTTACCGTGCCGAAGTGGT
>CAZCCX010000194.1:0-4426 GCA_964497115.1 uncultured Desulfobacteraceae bacterium | reverse complement strand
GCGGAGTTAGGCTTGCGAGTACGAAAACCGTGGACACGAAGGCTAAAAAGAATTTTGTCTTCATCTGTCACCTCCGGTAGTTTAGTTAAGCGAAAGCCTCAGTACAGGAGAGGGAACAAACAGCCTAATCAAGCCGCCTGCCCATCATAAAATGCATAACTGTGCCGGGAGGGAAGAGGGCCAAAATAAGGCCCAATCTCCCTGAAATACCGAGTAAAATCGCTGAACACCTGAAGAACGGCTGCCACTATGAATTTGCACAATTGCAATTATCCTCTAGCCTAGACGTTGCTTTTTTGAAACAATTCAACAATCAACTACCCTTCCACAAACGATTAGGCAGTCCAATTACTATAGAATTTCCATAAGTTATGTCGGTTTCTCCCCTCACCGAGGCTTTGGCACAAAAGATGCTGTTAATATTTCAGTTTGCGAAAAAGTTCACAATTGAAACAACTCTTCGAAAATAACTGTTGGGCAACAAACAAATACTGAATGTTGGGTATTCCAAGCTGGGAGCGTCAATAGACCGTTGACAATCACATTTTCATGGGAGGGAAAAATGAAAGGCATCTATTTTTTGACAGTTCTGACTGTCTGTATAAGTTCTGGCTTTGTTTTGGCGGATAACGTCATAAAAGGTGCGAAACCAGATGAGTTGCCGTCTCCAGATCAATGCGGGGCTTGTCACATGAATCAGGGCACTTACGATGAACTCAGCCAATCGAGTCATCAAGATCTGAGTTGCTTTGATTGTCACTTGCCCGGCGTTGTTCAGAAATCAAAATATGAAAGGCAGGATAACAGCTTCAACAGACTGGGGTATCATATTGAAGCAGATAAATGGCATGAGGCATCGGGAAATGATGTTTGCCTACAGTGTCATGAAAGTCCTATGACGGGCAAAACAGCCGACAAGTGCTGGTCATGCCATATGCCCATAACAGGCGTGGAGGAACTCGTCTTCCTGAAAGATAAAAAACAGCCGCCGAGCGAAGATAATATTCGCGAGGTAAAGAAATTGCCGCATCGGTCTCATTTGTTTAGGTTTCACCAACCAGAGTGACTATTTGAATTCAATTCAGATGACTATCGATTTTAGACAGCCATCGAGGTGAATCCGTGAAAATTCATTTGAAGATTGAAGGCTTGCCACATCTTTATAAGGCCTTGCACAAAAAAAAGCTCTGGATTTTGAATTCCCCGGTAAGACCCTTCGGGATTTTGTCAACGGTCTGAGCAAGAAATACGGCCCCGCCGTGAATAAGGCCATCCTTGATCAAGAGGGTGAGATTGACATGGAATTGCGAGTGGTCGTCAATTTCTCGAAATACCTATCATACGGCCAGCGTATGGATGTTTCTCTCAATGAAGGAGATCTCCTTCATTTGATGACGGTGGGGTGAGGCTGAAGCACTCAGTCAGTTTGACTGAAGAAAATGATTTGGAGCACATACCGACCGGTTTGTTAAAGAGGCATCTTGCACAAATATCATATGATCTATGATAAACGGCAAAGACGCCGTCACGTCCATTGATACCTTTCCAAGTGCTGAGACCCTTAAAGAAAGTAAAATGTTTGACCTGAAATTCCATGTCGATCTCTGCAAGGCATGTCCGACCGGGGCCTGCCTGGTCAAGTGTCAGTATATGGATCTGGGCATAGCGGAAGCCAAAGAGGAGATGGTCAAAATCTTCAAGGGGGAAGACTCCTTTGTGCTTCAGGAGTGTGTGACCTGTTATGCCTGTGAAGAATACTGCAAAAGGGGAAATCATCCCTTTTATCTCATCACCCAGCGCAGAAACGACAAGGGCATTCTCACCGCCCCCCGGGCCATTACAAGACAATGGATTCATATTGGGGAGCCCCGGGGGAAATATGAAACAGGAGAGGTCAAAGAAAAGGCCCTTTCCTTTGGGTTTATGCCCCAATTCCGAGAGATTGTTAAGGGAAGGCTCTTCGCGGACCTGATGCCCTCCTACTTTTTCGGCCAGGAATACTTCTGCAACATGGTCTATCTGCACTTCGCAGAACCCTCCATGATCAAGGAAAGACTTTTCTCCGTCATCAACAACATAGAGAAGCTTGGGGTCAAAGAAGTCGTCTTCATGCATGACGAATGCTACGCTGCATTCACGTCTTTTGCCCCGGCCTACGGGATAGATATTCCCTTCAAGTGTATTCACTATTTTCAGTATCTGTATGAGAGGCTGCAGGCTTTGCAGAATGAAATCAAGCCTTTGAACTTCAGGGTGGCCTACCAGCGACCGTGCTCCAGCCGGCTCTGTCCGGAGACCCACCATTTTATGGCGGATATCATGGCGTTAATCGGGGTCGAGTTGGTGGAACGGACCTATCAGGGGGAAAATGCCCTCTGCTGTGCAAGTATCTTCAGGTCCATGTACGGGTATGAACTTTCCCACGACGTGCAAACAAGGAACATTCAAGACATGAAGGAGCAGGGGGCCGAGTATTGTGTCTTCAATTGTCACGGTTGCGAGGGGGCCTTGAGCGAAAAAGTCACGGCACAAGGGATCAAACCTGTTCATATGGTGGAATTGTGCAGGGCGGCCATGGGTGAAGGATCGGTCGCGGAGGAAGATTAGCATGCCGAACATGACCCAAGCTCTTGCCAAGATCGTAGGCCCGTCCTCTGTATCGGATCAGGATGAGGAACTCTATTTCTACGGCCGGGACCCCGGCCTGATGCCCCCCATGAGGCCCGACTATGTGGTGGTGCCCAAGACCGTTGAAGAGATCCAGAAGATCGTCAGGCTTGCGGCGAGGGAAAAGGTCCCTCTGGTGCCCATGGGTGCGGGCATGTCTTTGTCGGGCCTGGTCATTCCCCAAAGGGGGGGCATCGTCATCGATATGAAGAGGATGAACCGCATCCTCGAGGTCCAAGAGAAGGCCCGTTATGCCATCATCGAGGGAGGGACCTCCACAGGGGGGCTCAAGGCCTATCTAGACAAAAATCATCCCCGTCTGCGCTACAGTATTCCCGACTCCCCGGCGACCACCACCGTGGCAGGCAACGTGATCATACACGGCCAGGGACGTCTAACCCAGCAGTACGGGTTTAATTCCGATATGGTGGGCGGCATGGAGGTTGTTCTTCCCTCCAGCGAGATTTGCAGGATCGGCTCCTGTTCGGTCTCTTCGGCCTGGTTTTCAAAAGGCCCGCCCCTTCCAGATCTGTCCGGCCTCTTTCTCGGATGGTTCGGTGCCACCGGAATCATTACAAAACTGGCTATGAAACTCTTTCCCAGAAAAAGACTTCGGGATGTGGAGGTCTTTGTGACGGACAGTGCGGATTTTGTCCCGGATCTCATCTATGAGATCACCCACACCGAGATGACCGAGGATATCAACGTATTCGCACAGCCTTTGCCCCTTATTTTCAAGGGCAATCACCACCTGGTCATCTATTTCACCGGCGATACGGATGAGGAGCTGGAATTCAAAAAAAAGCTGGTCTTTCATGCCGTTGACCCCTTTATCAAACAAAAGGACGGGGGCTTCATGTCCGTGGGCAAGGCCATGAGGCAGACTCTTCTGGATATGCCCCAGAAAAATGCGAGCACCTTTGCGGATGTGACCAAGGGAGGCGGTTTCGAATATTCGGGCCCTATTATCCTGGTGGAAAAATATCCCCGGTGCTCCCGAAAACTCGATGAGCTGGCCGCAAAGTATGATCTCAAGTACCATGCCACGGCCAGGGTAATCGGCAGGGGCCATGCCATGATGTTCGCCTTTGCCTTTACCTTTAACCGGGCCGATGAGGAGATGATGGAGAGGACCCGAAAGGCCCTCCATGAAGCAAGCCTCTACGCCATGGAGGTGGGGGGTGTCTTCTGGAAGCCGACCCTGGACGAGCAGCGGATCGCCCTAAAGAGGATGCACCCCGAGACCCTGAAACTGATGAAGATGATCAAGGAAAATCTCGATCCCGACGGCATAATGAATCCCGGAAACTGGGAGGTCGAGTGAATGAAGTACGAGGATATCCTCCACCGGTGTTTTCGCTGCGGCTACTGTAAGTTCACCAGTGATTATTCCCAATTCAACTGCCCTTCCTACCGCAAATTCGGGTTCGACACCTATGCGCCGGGCGGGCGAATGTGGCTGATCAGGGCATGGCTTTCCGGGAAAATAGAAAACAGTCCCCGTTTTCAGGAGATCCTTTTTTCCTGCGCCACCTGCGGGAGTTGTGTGGAGCACTGTGCATTCGTATTCAAGGAAGACCTGGTCAACCTCTTTATTGCGGCCAGGGAGGAGATGGTCAACAAAGGCCAGGTCCCCCCCCATGTCAGGGACTATTTAAAGGGGATCAACACCCACGGAAATCCCTATAAGGCGTCGGCCGAGGAGAGGGGGGCATGGGCCGAAGGAACATCTATTCAACCCTATGATGGCCAGGAATAC
>CAZCCX010000193.1:0-4476 GCA_964497115.1 uncultured Desulfobacteraceae bacterium | reverse complement strand
TCCACCACCTCCGGACAAATGGTTTGAGCTTGAAAAGAGACCCCCAGACCCCTGAGTTTCAGCACCGTTTTTGGACAAGAGTGCTAAACATTCATAGGAAAATACCATGGAAAATACGTTCTGGACCGCTTTTGGAGCAAGCTCCCTGGCTGCTTTAGTGACCTCGATCGGCATCTACGTCATACGACGCTTCAAGGGATGGGGTCGCGAGAATGCCATCTATTTTGTTTGTTTTGCGGCAGGCACCCTGATTTCAGTGTCGTTCTTACACATTATCCCAAAGGCCTTTTCCATGAATTCAAATGCCCCCTTCTACCTGTTAGCCGGGTACCTTGCTCTGTACCTGTTTAATCGGTTCATCAATGCGTTTGTGTGCGATAAGGCCCCGGATGCACATTATGATATCGGCCTCGTGCCCATGCTGGGAATCGGATTTCACTCCTTTATCGACGGGTTCATTTATTCCATCACCTTTACTGTGAGCATCTTTACCGGGGTGTTGACTGCCACCGGCATGGTTCTTCACGAATTTCCAGAAGGCATCATCACCTATCTCCTGTTGATAAAAGGTGGCTTTAAGGAAAGGACATCAATGTTTCTCGCCTTTTTGGCCGCGGCCTTGACCACGCCCCTGGGCATGCTCGTATCATATCCCTTTATGAGTCGAATTAACAAACCTCTTCTGGGCGCCCTCCTGGCGTTTTCAGCAGGTGCTCTCATCTATGTCGGGGCTACTCATCTTTTACCTCAGGCCGAAACCGAACATAAGAGGTATAGCTTTTTTGCATTGGGCGCCGGCATTTTAGTGGCTGTCGTTATAATTTTTTCAAAGACTTAAAGAAGGCAGTTTCTGAGCGCCACAGGACCGGTTAAAGGGTGAAGATCACATAAGAGAGGAGATGGATAATATAAGACAAGGAGCCAAATATGACCACGAGAAATAACAAAGATTCTCAGGCCCTGGTTTTCTACAAGTTTGTTATTGATAGCCTTCCCACTGCGGTTCTTACGGTCAACGCAGATTTGAAGATTACCGGTTTTAATCACTGGGCTGAGAAAGTGACCGGTTATTCTGCAAAGGAGACGCTGGGAAAGTACTGCGGCGAAATCCTTCAAGGTGGCATGTGCAGTGCTCGGTGCCCGTTGAAAACGACCCTTAAAGGACATAGCCCTATATCCCTTGTTGAGACGACTATAGTCAATAAAAGGGGAGCCACTATTCCGGTCAGGATAAACACGGCAGGGTTGTTTGACGACAAATATCACCTTATCGGGGGTGTGGAATCCTTTCTGGACATTTCACATCTAAAAACCCTGGAACGGGAAAAGGTCAATCTCATTTCCATGCTTGCCCATGACATGAAGTCCTCTCTTACCGTAATTGGCGGATTCGCCCTCCGACTTCTGAAGAAAATGGCACAAATTAGTGAGGAAAAACAAAAGGAATATCTTGGCATTATCAAAGCAGAATCAGACAAGCTTGAGGCTTTAATCAGCGATTTTCTGCTATTTTCCAGGTTGCAAACAGGGAAATTGAAACTAAACTTTAGTACCATATCTCTAGATAAAGAATTGATGGAGCTTTCGGACTCCTACAAGCTCAAGGTATCACAATCCGGAGTCAAATTGGAATTGCAGAACGACGAAAAGCTGGCCATTATCGTGGCCGATGCAAACCAGTTGCGCAGAGTTTTTACCAATCTTCTGGACAATGCGATTAAATTCTCGAAGAATAAGGGAACGATCACCATATCGACTTACGAAACCGATGAAGAGGTCGTCGTCAAGATGAGAGACGAAGGGATTGGTATAGAACGGCACGAGGTGCCTCATATTTTTGACAGCTTTAGTCGAGGCAAAAGCACAGAGAACAAAGATGGTTTCGGTTTAGGGTTGGCCGCAGTAAAGGCCATTGTGGAGGGTCACGGAGGACATGTCCAAGTCGACAGTGAACCGGGTAAAGGATCGACTTTTACCGTGATTTTGCCAAAGGACGGAAGATCGGAGGATTGAATAGGAGAAAAAAGTCCATAATGATGGAGCAAAATGAAAAAATAGCGGCCTATTCCGTTGCACTCAATCTCCTGCTTGTCGGCATTAAAGGCCTCCTGGCCTTTCTATCGGGATCGGTCGCTCTTCTGGCTGATGCGATCCATTCTTCCTCAGATGTCATATCGTCGGCCGCTGTGCTGGTTGGTATCAAGATATCAAAACGGAAATCGAAGAATTTTCCATACGGGCTCTACAAGGTTGAGAATTTCGTTTCTTTGCTTTCTTCTCTTCTAATATTCTTGGCAGGTTATGGGGTGGCAAGAACCGTTTTTTCCCAGCCCCAGTCCCTCAAGAATGAATATCTGCCTTATGCTGTAGCGGGGGTGCTTATTACGATGGGTATGACCTTTGCTTTTTCGCGCTATGAACTGAGACAAGGAAAAAAGATTGGGTCGCCGAGTCTTGTAGCCGACGCCGAGCATATTCGGACCGATATGCTCTCCTCTACGGTCATCATCATGGGACTCTTGGGGGCGTGGTTTGGTTTGCGGCTGGACAGAGCCGCCGCTCTTTTGGTCATTTTCTTTGTATTCAAGGCTGGAATACGTATCCTCATCAATAGCCTTCGAGTGCTTCTCGATGCATCCATCGATTTTGAGACCCTAGACCGAGTGAAATCAATCATCATGAAAGACCCCCAGATCAAATCAATCAACGCGCTCTTCGGAAGAAACTCAGGCTCCTTCAAATTCATCGAGGCAGATATTGTTGTCAAAGCCAAAGACTTTGAGAAGGCCCATTCTGCGAGCCAAAGAATCGAAAAGGCAATCACGCAACAGGTATCCCATGTGGATCACATCCTTATCCACTATGAACCGCAAAAGAAGGAGACAACAACGTATGCAGTTCCGCTGGACGAGGACAAGCAGGGCCTTTCAGAACACTTTGGCGAGGCCCCCTACTTTTATCTCGCCACTGTTCGGGATAAGAGCGGTCTGCTCCTCTCCGAAGCCTACCATCGCAACCCATTTACACGGGAGGAAAAGGGGAAAGGGATCAAGATCAGTGAGTGGTTGCTGGAAAGCGGGGTCGATTCTGTTTATTCACCTAAGGGATTCAAAGGGAAAGGTCCCGGTTATGTTTTTTCGGATGCGGGGGTGGATGTAGTTGTAGCAGAGGAAAAATCTCTTAGAGATATTCAGCAGAGTTTTGGGAAGGGAAAGACTTAGAAAGAAAACTGGAGCCGCATTACGAGGAACCCGTAAAAGTGACGAAATACGTGACAGGCGCGGATTATGAAAAAAGTCTTTCACAAACTCAGAGGGTATCTCTGATGATCCACATAATGGACCGGTTGATATTCTAGACTTATGAGAATTGTATTCATATATGCTGCGAGTTGGGTGGGCATGATGATTCTGGCGATCCTGAACGGAGCCCTACGCGAGAAGGTATATGACCGGTTCATGCCGGAGTTGTCAGCTCATCAATTGTCGACCTTTATCGTCTTGATTCTCTTTGGAGTCTATGTCTGGGTTCTTACTGGACTTTATCGGATTGAGTCATCAAAACAGGCCGTTGTGATAGGTGGAATGTGGTTGATGATGACTGTCGCATTTGAATTCCTTTTTGGCCACTACGTTATGCGGTACCCTTGGAACAGACTATTTCGAGACTACAATCTACTCAAAGGCCGAGTCTGGCCGTTGGTGCTGATCTGGACGGCTGTCGCCCCCTATGTGTTTTATCGGATCCGGCTCTAGTAATGCAGTCTATTGCAGAAAATGAGATTGTTTGTAGTGGAGGAGCAACTATTGTTATTTGAAGCGTTTGGGGAGGTAAATGATGCATAAAAGGCAAAGTGGGCGGGCCATGGCAAGAATGGTGGAGGCCGCGATTCTGCTCGCACCGCCAATGCTATCTCATTAACTGTTTCCGGTGATGATCATCGTGCCTAAGCCCTATACATACTTAGGGCTAGAGCTGATGTTCGTGGGTCTGGCCATAGCCACCTGGGCGGCCATGACGTTTCGAAAAGCAGGAACGAGCTACCAAGCTTCATGGAAAGTCGTCTGTCCTGGTGACAGACGGGCCCTTCCGGTTCAGCCGCAATCCGATGTATTTGGCCATGGTGATTTGGCTCATTGGTTTGGCCGTGCTCTTGGGGTCGTTGACCCCATGTCTGTTTCCAATTTTCCTTTTCTTGCTGGTGAATTTCTTGATCATTTCGGCTGAAGAGAGAAACATGGAACAGATGTTCGGTGAACATTACGCTAAGTACAGACAGCATGTGAGGCGATGGCTCTGATTGAGGTGTGAGTGGCCCAGTAAAAGGAGGTTTCAATAGAGAAAGTGACAAGAAAATTGTCCCTAAAAATTGCGGCTGCCGTAGCGGCAGTCGGAGTACTCGGCAAGATCGGCAAGGATTCTTTAGACAAGTATACTGTGCGAGGATAAAGAGCCATTGTAGACTTTTTGTTTCAT